>DASZZG010000067.1:0-8106 GCA_035543355.1 Solirubrobacteraceae bacterium
CGCGTGCTCAACGGCGCCGACATGCGCGAGGACGCCAACCGCGAGATAGCCGACGTGGTCGGCCGGATGGTGGAGCTCTACACCCCTGGTGACTACATCGAGGATTGGGACCTCGGGGGGTTGTTCGTTCAGATCGCCGACGTCTTTCCGACCTCGCTCACGGCGGCCGGTCTGGATCCGGATCAGCTGGACCGCGCGGAGCTCAAGCGGATGCTGGTCGAGGACGCGACGGAACGCTACGACCAGCGCGAAGCGCAGTTCGGTCACGAGCTGATGCGCGAGCTCGAGCGCTACCTGCTCTTGCAGATCATCGACGAGCGCTGGCGTGAGCACCTCTACGACATGGACTACCTGCGCGAGGGAATCCACCTGCGCGGCTTTGCCCAGATCGACCCGCTGGTCGCCTACAAGAACGAGGCCTTCGATCTGTTCACCGACATGATGAACGGCGTCTGGGCGGACTTCGCGCGGATGATCTACAACGTCGACGTCGAGATCGACAGCGCCAACGGCGCTGCGCCCGACCGCTACGCGGCGCCCTCGTCGAGCTCGACGCGGCCGGCTTCGGTTTCGTACTCCGGTGGCGGCCAGGATCAGCCGAGCGCGCTCGCCCAGGCGGCTGCGGCCGGCGGCCCCGTCGCGGCGGGGGGGGCCGAGTACCTCGACGAGGGACAGCTGCTTCCGCACGTCGAGCAGCGCCGCGTCGACGAGAACGAGCAGGTGGGTCGCAACGACCCTTGCTGGTGTGGCAGTGGCAAGAAGTTCAAGCGTTGTCACGGCGCCTAGCGCCGGAAAGCTCGCCCGGTAGCCTGAGGGCATGGCCACCGCCGCCTCATCCGAGCCGACACCGCAGCGGCTAGCGGCGATTCGCGACCAGCTCAAGCTGCTCGCGGACTATCTTTGACCCCGCCTCGCTGCGCGAAAAGCTGACTGCGCTCGAGCGGGAGATGGGTGAGCCCGGGTTCTGGGACGACCCTGAGCGCGCGGCCCGCGCGAACGCCGAGCACGCCCGCGCCACCCGGCGGCTGGAGACGTTCGAGGCGCTGCGGCGCGACGCCGAGGATCTCGAGGGCCTGGTCGAGCTCGGCGTGGACGACCCCGAGCTCGAAGGCGAGATCGAAGAGCAGATCTCGTCGGTTCAGCGGCGCCTGGCCGACCTCGAGGAACAGCGGCTCTTCAGCGGCAAATACGACGCCGGCGACGCTCTCGTGACGATCAACGCCGGGGCCGGTGGAACCGATGCCCAGGATTGGGCCGAGATGGTGCTGCGGATGCAGATGCGCTGGGCCGAGAAGCGGGGCTTCAAGGTGGAGCTGCTCGAGGTGAGCCCTGGCGAGGAGGCGGGCATCAAGTCGGCCACGTTCCGTGTCAGGGGCGAGAACGCCTACGGCCTCTACTCGGCCGAGAAGGGCGTCCACAGGCTCGTGCGCCAGTCACCGTTCGACGCTGCGCACCGGCGCCAGACCTCGTTTGCCGGCCTCGAGGTCTCGCCGGTCGTCGAGGATGCGGGCGAAGTCGAGATCGACGACGAGGACCTTCAGATCGACACCTATCGCGCCTCGGGCGCCGGCGGCCAGCACGTCAACAAGACCGACTCGGCGGTGCGCATCACCCATCGCCCCACGGGGATCGTCGTCCAGTGCCAGAACGAGCGCTCGCAGTCCTCCAACAAGGCGACCGCGATTGCGATGCTGCGCTCGAAGCTGCTCGAGCAGCGCGAGCGCGAGCGTCAGGAGGAGATCGCAAAGGAGCGCGGCGAGGCCCAGGACGTCAACTTCGGCTCGCAGATCCGCTCCTACGTGCTGCACCCGTACACGATGGTCAAGGACCATCGGACCGATCACGAGGTCGGCGACGCCAACCGCGTGCTCGACGGCGACCTCGACGGGTTCGTGCGCGCCTACCTGCTGCACGCCGCGCGATGATCGCCGGCGACCGGGACGGCGAGCTTGCCGATCTGGTCACGCGCGCGCTGGCCGAGGACCTCGGCGCCGGTGACGTGACGAGCGAGGCGACGGTCGCCGAGGATGCCCGCGCGCGAGCGCAGATCACGCAGAAGCAGCCGGGCGTGATCTACGGGCTCGATATCGCCGAGGGCTGCTTCCGGGCGCTCGATCCCGACGTGGGGTTCACGCGACTGGCCGACGAGGGCAGCTGGCGCGAAGCGGGCGCGGTGCTGGCGATCGAGGGCCGGGCGCGTGCGCTGCTCGGCGCCGAGCGGACGGCGCTCAACTTTCTCCAGCGCCTTTCTGGAATCGCCACGCAGACCGCCCTCTGCGTGCGCGCGCTCGAAGGCACGCGCGCCCGCCTGCTCGACACGCGTAAGACGACCCCGGGGCTGCGCGCGCTGGAGAAGGCCGCGGTCCGCGCCGGCGGCGGCCACAACCACCGCGCCGGGCTCTACGACGCGATCCTGATCAAGGAGAACCACGCAGCGATCGCCGGCGGCGTCGGCGCTGCGGTGCGCGCGGCCCGCGCGGCCCGGCCGGACCTCTCGGTCGAGGTCGAGTGCCGCGCGCTCGAGGAGGTCGACGAGGCGCTAGCGGCGGGCGCCCCGCGTCTGCTGCTGGACAACTTCGCGCCCGACGAGCTGCGCCGCGCGGTCGAGCACGTCGCCGGCCGGGCCGAGCTCGAGGCCAGCGGCTCGATCACCCTGGAGACGCTCAGGGCATACGGGGCGACCGGCGTACAATTCATCTCTCAAGGAGCGCTGACCCACTCGGCGCCGGCGCTCGACCTCAGCCTCACCCTCCAACCCCTGCCATGAGCCTGCCGGTCATCCAGCCAACCGTCGCCCCCGCCGGGGCGCCGCTCGTCCTCGAGGACATTCCCAAGCTCAAGCAGGAGGTGCGCGCGCTGGCCGCCGAGCGCGACGCGCTGATCCTCGCCCACAACTACCAGCTGCCCGAGATCCAGCAGGTCGCCCACTACGTCGGCGACTCGCTCGGGCTCTCGCAGCAGGCCAACAACGCGGGCCAGCCGGTGATCGCGTTCTGCGGCGTCCACTTCATGGCCGAGACCGCGTCGATCCTCTGCCCCGACAAGAAGGTCCTCCTGCCGGACCTCGATGCGGGCTGCTCGCTCGCTGACTCGATCAACGCGGAGCAGCTCGCCGACTGGAAGGCCAAGCACCCGGAGGCCCTCGTCGTGATGTACGTCAACACCACCGCCGAGGTCAAGGCGCTGACCGACTACTGCTGCACTTCGTCCAACGCGGTCAAGGTGGTCGAGCACATCTACCGCGAGCACGGCGCCGACACCGAGATCCTGTTCGGTCCCGACATGTTCCTCGGCGCCTATGTCGAGAAGCTGACCGGCAAGCCGATGCACGTCTGGGACGGCGAGTGCCACGTCCACGCAGGCATCCGCCCGTCGGACATCGCCAAGACCCGCGCGGAGCACCCGGGCGCTGACTTCCTGATCCACCCGGAGTGCGGCTGCTCGACGTCGGTGATGGAGTACGTAGCTGCCGGCGACGTGGACTCCGAGGGCGTGCACATGCTCTCCACCGGCGGGATGATCGACTACGCCGAGCACGCTCAGCCGGGCGCGACCGCGATCGTCGCGACGGAGACTGGGATGCTCCACCCGCTGCGCGAGCTGGCCCCCGGCACCGACTTCATCGCCGCCAACGAGGCGGCGAGCTGCCGCTACATGAAGATGATCACGCTGCCGAAGCTGCGCGACACGCTGCGCGACATGCGCCCCGAGGTTCGCGTCCCCGAGGAGATCGCTCGACGCGCCCGCGTCCCGATCGAGCGCATGGTCGCGATCGACTGAGCCAGGCGTCACCTGAATCCTACCGTGGTAGGATCGACGGGTGGCTTCCACCAAGCTGTCGATCAGCGTCGACTCAGAACTCGTCGACGAGGCAAAGCGCCTCGCCGGCGACAACCTCAGCCGCTGGATTGGCGACGCGATCGAGCGCAAGGTCGTGCTCGAACACGCCCGCCACTACCTGGCCGAGCGCGACCACGAGCGCGGGCCGCTTGACCCGGAGCTGCTCGAGCAGGCTCGCCGGCTGTGGGCGACCTCGTCTTCGACAGCGGCCCGCTGATCGGCCTGGACCGCGGCGAAGCGCGCGCGGAGGCGCTGCTCACGGTCGCAACGACGGCCTCGGCAATCGTCGTCGTGCCCGCCGTGGTTCTCGCTGAGTGCTGGCGCGGCGGGTCGCGCAACGCTCTACTCGGGCGGGCCCTCCACGCCTGCGAACTCGTCGCCACGACGCCCGAGCAGGCCCGCTTCGCCGGCGAGCTCCTCGGCCGTGCCCGCAGCGACGACACGATCGACGCGCTCGTGGTCGCAACCGCCATCGCCAGGGATGCCACGGTCGTGACGGGCGACCCCGACGACGTGGCACCGCTTGCAGCGCTCGCAGGCGTGACCGTGATTCCCTACGCGTAGAGAAGCTGAAGTCGGCCGCGTGGTTCGGCTAGGAGAACTCGCCCTCGTCGTGAGGTCCGACACAGGCGATCGCGAGCCTGTCGTCGACGTCGCGGGCGACTGCCGCCACCTCGTCGAGGGTCACGGCGTCGAGCGCCGCGATCGCCTCGTCGGGGTCGATCGGCTCGCCGCGCACGATCGCCTGGTGGGCGGCGTAGCGGGCGACGGCGTTGGTGTTCTCGAACGCCAGGACGCGCGCGCCGGCGGCGAATGCCCGAGCCCGCTCGACCTCCTCCTCGGTCGGGCCGCCGGATCGAAGCTCGCCGACGATCTCCCTCATCCGCGTGTAGGCCTCGATGCACTTGTCGGAGTCGAGGCCGGCCGAGAGCTGGAGGATCGGGACGTCGGCGGTCGCGTGGGCGCTCGCGTGGACCGAGTAGCAGAGGCCGCGCTGCTCGCGGATCTCGTCGAACAGGCGCGAGCCCATCGAGCCGCCGAGCAGCGTCGTGTAGATCGTCAGCGCCGCGCGCTGCGAGGGGCTCGACACGTCGACCACCGGCCGGTAGGACATTCGCAGGTGCGACTGGTTCGAGTCGCGGCGCTCGACGAGCGTCTGCGGCGCGAAGTCGGGCGCGGGGTCGTAGGGGCCGGGCACGGCCAGCGTCGGAAAGCGGCCGAACAGTTCTCCGATTTCGCCGTTGGCCGGCACGTGGTCGAGATTGCCGACGATGAAGGCGCCGCCGCGTTCGCCGGCCCAGCGGCGCTCGCGGAAGGCGACGATCGCGTCGCGCGCGAAGCTGCGCAGGTGCTCCGCGGGCCCGAGCACCGGCCGCCCCATCGGATGCTCGCCGAACGCCGCGCGGTCGATCAGCTGCTCGGCGACGACCGCCGGCTGGTCGTTGGCGCGGTTGATCTCCTGGATGACGACGCCGCGCTCGCGGTCGAGCTCCTCGGCATCGAGGTGCGGGCGTCCGACGAAATCGGTCAACAGGTCGATCGCCTCCAGAGCCTTCTCGGCACGCGCCGTGATGTGGAAGGCGACGAGGTCGTGGGAGGTGTAGGCGTTGAGCTGGCCGCCGATCCGCTCGGCCGTGAAGTTGACGTCGCGGTAGGTCGGGAACTTCTCGCCGCCCTTGAAGACGAGGTGTTCGAGGAAGTGCGCCATCCCGTTCTCCTCGGGCCGCTCGGTGCGCGCTCCGGCGTCGAAGGCGACCAGGACGGTGACCGCGCGCGTCCCCGGCAGGGGCACGCGGTGGACGGGCAGTCCATTTGGGAGCGTTTCGGTCGGGATCTCGGCCATGCCGACACGTTAGCGGGGCGCCGTGCACGCACTCTTGCAGGCGCCGGCGCGTGAGCAGCGAATCTGTACTCCGCTCGCGCTGCGCGGGCGACGACCATGGCCGCTCCCACACGCCCACGCCACAGCCGCATCCGCCCGCCGGAGGGCCCGACCCCCGAGGTCGCTCGCCTGAGCCCGCGCCCGGAGGAGTCGAGCGGCCCGAAGATGATCGAGTTTCGCGGCGTGGACAAGATGTACGGGGCGATCGACGTCGGCTTGAAGGGCGCGAGCTTCAGCATCGAGCCGCAGGAGTTCGTCTTCCTGGTGGGCGCCACCGGGTCGGGCAAGTCGACGATCATGCGCCTGCTGATCAAGGAGCTGGAGCCGACGGCTGGACGGATCCTGGTCGCCGGACGGCAGCTCTCGCACATCGAGCGCAAGCGTGTGCCGCACTACCGGCGCAACCTCGGCGTCGTCTTCCAGGACTTCAAGCTGCTGCCCAACCGCACGGTCTACGACAACGTCGCCTACGCGCTCCAGGTCACGGGAGGATCACGGCGAGAGGTGCGCTCGAAGGTGCCCGACATCCTCCGGCTCACGGGGCTTTCGACCAAGCTCCACAACTATCCCGACCAGCTCTCCGGCGGCGAGCAGCAGCGCGTCTCGATCGCGCGAGCGTTCGTCAACCACCCGCCGCTTCTGCTGGCCGACGAGCCGACCGGCAACCTCGACCCCGAGACGAGCATCGGCATCATGCAGTTGCTCTACCGCATCAATCGCACGGGAACGACGGTACTCGTCGCCACCCACGACAATGAGATGGTCGACAAGATGCGCCGCCGCGTGATCGAGCTGGCCGAGGGCCGCGTGATTCGCGATGAGGCAGGCGGCGCCTACGCACGCGACGAGACCACGCGCGAGTTCGCGGCGCGCCTGCGCGCCGACCCGGCCGGGATGGCCGAACGCAGGACCACGCCGGTCGACACCGACAGCTGGGCGTGGCTCGACGCGCCCGATCGCCCGGGCGGATCGACGCAGAGCGCGTAGCGTGGGCCTGAACTTCTTCATCCGTGAGGCGACGCGCTCGCTGCGTCGCAACGCCGTCCCATCGTTCGCGGCGATGGTGGCAGTGCTCGTGACGACACTCGTGCTCGGCGTCTTCATTCCGGCCGTCCAGGCGACCACGGGCGCAGCCAACGATGTGCGCGGCAAGCTGCTGCTCGACGTCTACCTCAAGCCGGCCGCCACGGCGGGCGATGCGCAGCGGGTGCGTGTGCTGCTCACCCAGCACACGCCCCACATCAAGAAGGTGGAGTTCGTATCCAAGACCGCCGCGCTTGCGCAGCAGCGCAAGCAGAACGCGCAGGCGTTCGAGCTACTCGGACGCAACCCGCTGCCCGACACCTTCCACGTGGTCCCGGACAACCCCAGCAACATCGAGCGTATTCGCGATTCGCTCTCGCCGCTGAGCCCGAACGGGCATCGAATCGCCACCGACCCGGCGATCGACGAGGTAAAGAACCGCCGCGACGAGACCAACAAGATCCTCTCGGCGACCAGCATGGTGAAGCTCTCGATGGGGCTGCTGGCCGGCCTGCTGATCCTCGCCGCGACGCTGCTGATCGCCAACACGATCCGGCTGTCGCTGTTCGCCCGCCGGCGCGAGGTCGAGGTGATGAAGCTCGTCGGCGCGACCGACTGGTTCATCCGCTGGCCATTCGTGATCGAGGGGGTCATCTGCGGCGCCCTCGGTGGCGTCGCCGCGGTCGCCCTCCTGACACTGGCGAAGGTCGCGCTGATCGATCCGCTGGCGAAGAACATAGCGCTCGTCGCGGCGCCCAACACGATCAACTTCCCGCTGCTGATCGTGCTGCTGCTCGGGGCATCGATTCTCGTCTCGGCCGCCGGTTCGGGGATCTCGCTGCGCCGCTTCCTCAGGGTCTGATCCGGGCCCTTCCGTACGGGGCTGCGATCCCGCCCCGTTACCCTCAGCCGGCGTGACGCCCGCTTCCTCAAAGCAGAAGCGCTGGATCGCCGTGCTCGGCGCGCTGCTGCCGATTGCGCTGGTGGCCGGAATCGGGCTGGGAGGTCATCCCGACCTCCTGCCGGGGTTCGTCCGGCACGCACTCGTGGGCTCCGACGACGGCCGCACGGTCAATCGCGCGCTGTCGATCGTGCGCCGCGACTACTACCGCAAGCTCGCCCCCGGCGAACTGGTCGACCGCTCGATCGGCGGCCTCGTCGCCTCGCTGCGCGACCCCTTCTCGCGCTATCTCTCCAAGCGCGACTATCGCGACTTTCAGCGGTCCGAGCGCGGCGGCGACCGCTTCTCGGGCGTCGGGATGAACGTCGGCGTCGATCCGCGCGGGTTGAGGGTCTCCCGCGTGATCGCGCACTCGCCGGCGCAGCGGCAGGGGATCCTCGCCGGCGACCTGGTCGTGGCC
>DASZZG010000068.1:0-2483 GCA_035543355.1 Solirubrobacteraceae bacterium
GACCGCTTCGATCGGGCCGCGCGGGAACGCCCGCTCGGGCTTGAGGTGGACGAAGGGGGAGCGGGTCATTGACTCGACGCCGCCCGCCAGCACGAGCTCGGCATCCCCCTGGCGCACCGCGCGAGATGCCTGGTTGACCGCCTCCAGGCCCGAGGCGCAGAGGCGGTTGACCGTCACGCCGGGGACCTCGACCGGCAGCCCGGCGAGCAGCGACGCCATCCGGGCGACGTTGCGGTTGTCCTCACCGGCGCCGTTGGTGCAACCGAAGACGACGTCGTCGACGCTCGCGGCATCGATCCCGTTGCGCTGCACCGCGTGGTCGATCACCTCGGCGGCGAGGTCGTCGGGTCGTACGGAGGCGAGGGCGCCGCCGTATCGCCCGATCGGCGTCCGCAGGGCGTCGATGATGAAGGCGTCGCGCATGCGCTCAGCGTACCCAGGGCTGACCGGTCGGCCGATCTCGCCGCCGCGCGGCGCACGGCCGGGGGTAGACTCGGCGGCTCGTGGATCCGTTCACGCTGATCGTCGTCGGGGGGATGGCCGGGCTGCTGCTGGCGGTCCTTCTGATCGGCAAGTTCTATCCAGGCTCGGGCGCGGATGTCATCGACTGGCACCCGACGCGCTCGGTCGAGGCCGAGACAGACCTCGAGCTGCGCGATGTCGAGCAGATGCTCGAGGCGCAGAACGAGCGCCGTCGTCGCCGCGGGCAGCCGGAGATCACCGAGGATCACATTCGCGCGCGCCTCGCCGCCGATCAGCGCGAGGTCGACGCGCGGCGGGGCGACCAGCTGGTCGACGAGGACGTGCGCCAGATGCTCGAAGTCAAGAACACGCGCCGGCGCAAGCGCGGCGAGTCCGACATGTCGCTCGCCGAGCTGCGCCGCCAGCTGGGAATCGACGAGCCGCCTCCGACCTGACGATCACACCGTGGCGCGTGTTCTGATCATCGGCTGCGGATGCCGCGGCCGGGCCCTCGCCGGGGCGCTGCGCGCCGACGGACATGCGGTTCGGGGAACGACACGCGCCCGCGCCGGCGCGCAGTCACTGTCGTCTGACGGCATCGAAGCGTGGGTCGGCGATCCTGACCGCGTTGGCTCACTGGTCAACGCGCTCGACGGCGTCACGGTGCTCTGCTGGCTGCTGGGCAGCGCCGCGGGCTCGGCCGAAGCGCTCGCTGCCCTGCATGGTCCACGCCTGCAAGCGATGCTCTCCAAGACCGTCGACACGACGGTTCGCGGCGTCGTCTACGAGGCGACCGGCTCGGTCGACCGCGGCACGCTCGCCGGAGGAGTGGCGATCGCGCAGGACGCTCGGGAGAGATGGGAGATCCCCGTTGCGGTCCTCGCGGCCGACCCCGCGCGGCACCACGAATGGCTCGTCGCCGCACGCACAGCCGTCAACGGCCTACTGCTGCCAGAGGCAGAGACAGCCCTTCGCTAGACTCGCCCTAGGTGAAACACCGTAACTCCAATCGGAATTAGGAGGAAGCTCATGACCGAGTACGCCAAGGACGTGCTCGTCGAGACCGAGTGGCTCGAGCAGCACCTCGACGATGACTCGATTCGGATCGTCGAAGTCGACGAGAACCCGGCCCTCTACGTGCAGGCGCACATCCCGGGAGCGATCGGTTTCGACTGGCAGAAGGACCTCCAGGACCAGGTCAAGCGCGACTTCCTCGGCCCCGAGGCCTTCGGCGAGCTGTTCGGCTCGCGCGGAATCTCCAACGACCACCTGATCGTCCTGTACGGCGACCGCAACAACTGGTTTGCCGCATACACCTACTGGTACCTGAAGTACTACGGGCACGACAACGTCAAGCTGGTCAACGGCCCACGCGAGAAGTGGATCTCCGAGGACCGTCCGACGACCACCGAGGTGCCGAGCCACCCGCCGGCCAGCTTCAGCGCGCAGACGGGCGACGCCGCGATCCGCGCGCTGCGCGACGAGGTGCACGAGGCGCTCGCGAATGCCACCAAGCTCGTCGACGTGCGCTCGCCGCAAGAGTATTCGGGCGAGCTGATCGCGATGCCCGGCTACGAGCAGGAGGGCGCGCAGCGATCGGGTCACATTCCCGGCGCGGCATCGGTGCCCTGGGCCCAGGCCGTGCGCGAGGACGGGACGTTCAAGCCCGCCGCCGAGCTCGAGGGCCTCTATCGCAACAAGGGCGTGCTCAACGGCGAGCCGATCATCGCGTACTGCCGCATCGGTGAACGCTCGGCGCACACCTGGTTCGTCCTGCACGAGCTGCTCGGCAAGGACGACGTCAAGAACTACGACGGGTCGTGGACGGAGTGGGGAAACATGGTCAACGTGCCGATCGAGAAGGACGTCTGAGCGCTCCCGCGGCGATCCCCTTGCCCTCGCCCGGCAAGGGCTCTCAGGCCTGCTTCGCGTCCAAAAGCGGCTCGACGCGCTCGAGCAGGTCGCCGAGGATGCGGGCCGTCGCGCCCCAGATCATGTGGTCGTCGGCGACGTAGACATCG
>DASZZG010000069.1:0-10546 GCA_035543355.1 Solirubrobacteraceae bacterium
CTACCTGCCACGCCCCCGCGCACACGCGGCCGCGGAATCAGCCGCCTAGACCTCCGCTGCGAGCGCGCGGAGGTAGCGATCGAGGATCGCGCCCATTTCTGCGCGCGCCGAAGCCGCGTCGTCGGCCGTGGCGACGTACATCGCGGCTTCGTCGAGCCCGCCGAGGAGCAGGTGCGACAGCGGTTTGATCGGCTGTCGCGCGATCAGCCCGGCGTCCATCGCCGCGCCCAGCGCGGCCTCGATCACGCCCAGGCCGTAACGACTGCCGAGCTCGCGCCAGGCGCTCCAGCCGAGCACCGACGGGGCGTCGGCCAGCAGGATCTGCTGGATCGCGGGCTCTCGGCAAGCGTCGAGGAAGGCTTGCGCGCCGATCTGGAGCGCCTCGACGGGATCCTTGCCGGCGAGCGACTCGGTGGCGATCCGCTGTGTCAGCTCGATCTCCACCTGCTCGACGACGGCGTGGAAGAGGTCGCGCTTGTCGCGGAAGTGGTGGTACAGCGCGCCGCGGGTCACCCCCGCGCGCCGGACGATCTCCTCGGTCGGCACATCCCCGTAGCCGCGCTCGGCGAACAACTCGCGTGCGACCGCGACCAGGGAGTCGCGCGTGGCCGCCGACTGTTCGGCCTTACGGGACTTGACATCCATACCGAGCGTATGTTACATACATACTGTGTGTATGCTCTGAGCTCTTTACCGACTGGAGCAAAGCGAATGACGCAGACGACGAGCAGCGCAGACGATCCGAGAGAGCCGCTTGGAGAGCCCCGGGAGGTGCGTCTCGAGCAGGGAACGATTCGCTATCGCGAGCGTGGCAGCGGCCCGACGATCGTCTTCATCCACGGTCTGCTCGTTCATGGCGGGCTCTGGCGCAAGGTCGTCCCCGAGCTGGAACGGGACTTCCGCTGCGTCGTTCCCGACCTGCCGCTCGGCTCGCACGATCTGCCGCTGAACCCCGACGCCGACCGGTCGCCGCCCGGGATCGCGCGCCTGATCGCCGACTTCGTCGCGGCGCTCGAGCTGCAGGACGTCACGCTCGTGGGCAACGACACCGGTGGCGCGCTCAGCCAGATGGTCATCGCCAATCATCCCGAGCGGATCGGCCGGCTGGTACTGACGCCATGCGACGCCTACGAGAACTTCCTGCCACCGGCCTTCCGTCCGCTCCAGTGGCTGGCGCACGTGCCGGGGGCGTTGACGGCGTTGGTCCAGCCGGCGAGGCTGGCGGCGATCCGCCGCTCGCCGCTCGGCTATGGCGTGCTGACAGTGCGGCCGATCGACGCCGCCGTCACCGAGTCCTACGTGCGCCCGTTCCTGCGCGACCGCGGTGTGCGTCGAGACACGGTCGCATTCCTGCGCAAGATCTCGCCCCGCGACACGCTTGCCGCGGCCGATCACTTCGCCGAGTTCGATCGGCCTGTGCTGATCGCCTGGGCACCCAAGGACCGCTTCTTCAAGCTGAAGTACGCGGAGCGCATGCTGGACGCCTTTCCGAACGCGCGCTTGGAGAAGGTCGAGGACGCGCTGACCTTCGTGTCGGAGGACCAGCCCGAGCGGTTGGCGGAGCTGATCGCGGCCTTCGTCCGTGAGCCGGCCCCGGCGGCGACCGCCGCGCCCTGACTGCGGCGGCGCGCCGCGCGGCCGCCGTGCCATGATCGCCGCGTGACCGCGGCATTCCGAATCATGGGCGTGGTCAACGTCACGCCCGACTCGTTCTCGGATGGCGGGCGGTTCCTCGAACCGGACGCAGCCGCCGCCCATGCGGTTGCGCTCGCGGGCGAGGGCGCGGCCCTGCTCGACATCGGCGGCGAGTCGACGCGCCCCGGCGCCGAGCCCGTGTCCTCAGAAGTTGAGCTGCGCCGTGTCGTACCCGTGATCGAGCGGCTGTCGCAGGCGGGAGTCCCGGCGCGCATCTCCGTCGACACGCAAAAGGTTCCCGTGGCTCGGGCGGCGCTCGATGCGGGAGCGTCCTTCGTCAACGACGTGACGGCCTTTCGCGGCGAGCCGGCGCTCGCCGAGCTGGTCGCCGAGTTCGGCTGCGACTGCTGCCTGATGCACATGCGCGGCGATCCGCGGACGATGCAGGGCGACCCACGCTACGACGACGTGGTCGACGACGTCAAGGCGTTTCTCGAGCTGCGCCTGGCCTTCGCCGTCGCGGCGGGAGTGGCGGAGGCCAAGGTCATGCTCGATCCCGGCATCGGGTTCGGCAAGACTGTCGACCACAATCTGGCGCTGGTCCGGCGGCTCGACGAGATCGTCGCGATCGGGCGGCCGGTCGTGATCGGCACATCGCGCAAGACGTTTCTCGGCCGGATCACTGGGCGCGAGGTCGGCGATCGCCTGCCCGGGACGATCGCCACCAACGTGCTGGCGCTCGAGCGTGGGGCCTCGGTCTTCCGCGTTCACGACGTGGCGGATGTCCACGCGGCGCTCACGGTGGCGGCTGCTACGGTCACCGGACGATGGACTCCGGCCACGGCGCAGGCGACTTCGACGAGCTAGAGGAGCCCGAGGAGTCCGACGATCGGGGGGAGTCCACCGAGACGTTCGTGACGATCGAGATCGCCGGACTCTCGCTCTACACCCATCACGGCGTCAGTGAGGCTGAGCGCGAGGTCGGTCAGCGGCTCGTGCTCGACGTGCGGCTCGAGATCGGCGAGTCCGACGCGACGCTGACCGATCGCGTGGAGGACACGGTCGACTACGCCGAGGTTTGCCAGACGGTCACGCTCGTCGCGCAGCAGCGCTCCTATCGGACGCTGGAACGCCTCTGCGCGGCGGTCGCCGACCGCCTGCTCGACGACTACGGGGTCGAGAGCGTCGCGGTCAAGGCGGCGAAGCCGGAGCCGCCGATCCCGCTGCCGGTCGAAGAGGTTTCGGTCGAGGTCTGGCGTGAGCGCGAATAGCGAGTAGTTGGCGCTCGCAGTTGGCACGCCGCGTCGGTTATCTCGGCCTCGGTTCCAACGTCGGCGAGCGCCGCGCGCAGTTGGAGGCCGCCCTTGCAAGGCTGCCGCAGGGGGGGATCGAGCCGCTGGCGTCGTCGTCCGTCTATGAGACGGAGCCTGTTGGCGAGCAGCCCGACCAGCCCGACTTCCTCAACGCCTGCGTGCAGATAGCGACAGAGCTGGACCCCGAACGCCTGCTGGGCGCCTGCAAGACGGTCGAGCGCGAGCTCGGCCGCAGCGCCGGGGGAGTGCGTCACGGGCCGAGGCCGATCGATGTCGACGTACTGCTGCTCGGACGGCTGGTCCATCGGTCCGCGCGCCTGCGCTTGCCGCATCCCGAGGTCTTGAGCCGGCGCTTCGTGATCGTCCCGTTGCTCGAGCTGGACCCGCAACTCCAGGTCCCTCGCCGAGGCCCCCTTGCCGCTGCGCTCGACGCCCTCGACCGCGGCCAGGAGGTTCGCCTGGCGGGGCCCCCGCTCACGGTCACGCCAGGCTGATCGGCGGCGGTCGACGATAATCGCTGAATGCTGCTCGTAGTCGACGTCGGCAATACGCAGACGCACTTCGGAACCTACAAGGGGTCCGAGCTGGTGGAGCACTGGCGCTTTGCGACCGTGCGCGACTCGACAGCGGACCAACTCGGCGCCGCGCTATCCAACCTGCTCGGGCTGCGCGGCCTGTCTTTCGGTGACGTCGACACGTCGATCGTGTCGGCGACCGTGCCCGAGCTCGAGCTCGCGTGGACGCAGATGGCCGAGCGCTATCTCGACCACGAGATGCTGGTGGTCGGGCCCGGCATCAGGACGGGCATTCCGATCCGAATCGACAATCCGCGCGAGCTCGGGCCCGATCGGCTTGCCAACTCGGTCGCGGCGCACGCGCGCTTCGGCGGCCCGTGCGTGGTCGTCGACTTCGGCACGTCGATCAACTACGACGTGGTGTCGGCCGAGGGCGAGTTCCTCGGCGGCGTGATCGCGCCGGGGGTCGAGATCTCGATGCAGGCGCTCACCCAGCGAGCCGCAAAGCTCGTTCGCGTCGATCTCGGCGAGCCGCGCGGCGTGATCGGCAAGTCGACCATCGACGCGGTTCGATCGGGCATCGTCTACGGCTTCGCCGGACAGGTCGACGGGATCGTCAAACGGATCATCGCCGAGCTCGGTCCCGAGACGGAGGTACTGGCGACAGGCGGACTGGCCGAGGCGATCGTCCCCTACACCGACACGATCGACGAGGTGGACGACCTGCTGACGCTGACCGGCCTACGGCTGATCCACGAAAGAAACACCTAACCCGAGCTCGGCGCCCGCGTCGTACCATGAAGCGATGCCCCGCTCGCTCGCCGACCCCTGGCGCCTAGGGTCGATCACCGTCCCCAACCGCGTCGTGCTGGCTCCGCTCGCGGGCATCGGCAACTGGTTCGTGCGCCTCCAGGCAAAGCGTCACGGGGCAGGGATGGTCGTCTCAGAGATGGTCTCCAGCTTCGGCGTGCACTACGGCAACGAGCGCACGTGCCGGGAGATGCTGCGGGTGCATCCGGACGAGCATCCGGTCGCGATTCAGCTCTTCGGCCAGGATCCCGATGTGATGCGCTCGGCGGCGCGCCGCGTCGCGCAGACGGGAGCCGATGTGATCGACCTGAACATGGGCTGTCCCGTTCCCAAGGTCTGCAAGACGGGCGCCGGCGCGGCGCTGCTGTCCCAACCCGAGCTCGCCGTGGCGCTGGCGCGTGCGGCGGGCGAGGGCAGTGGGCTGCCCGTGACGGTCAAGCTGCGCTCGGGCATTCGCCCCGGTGACCGCTCCGGCGTGGAGCTCGCGCAGCGTCTGGTAGCCGACGCCGGCGTGGCGGCGATCTCCTTTCACCCGCGTCATGCCTCGGCGCAGCATCGCGGCGCGCCCGACTACGAGCTCGCGCGCGAGCTCGTGCAGAGTCTTCCCGTGCCCGTGATGATCTCCGGAGGCCTCAACGACGCGCAGCAGGTGCGCGCGGCGTTCGAGTCGACGGGCGCGGCCGCCGTGCTGTTGGCGCGCGGGTCGCTCGGAAATCCGTGGCTGTTCGCGCAGTCGCTCGGCCTGCGAGCAGATGACCCTTCGCGCGACGAGATCCTCGATGAGCTCGACTGGATCCTCGATCGCGCCGTCGAGCACCTCGGCGCCGCGCGCGCCGCCCGCTACCTGCGCAAGTTCTACCCCTGGTACGTCGAGCGGCTGGACGGCGGCGCGAGTCTGCAAGCGGCTTTGCAGACGACTGAGAGCATCGAGCGCACGCGCGGTTTGCTCGCCGGCCTGCGAGATCGGCCCCCGAGCGCGGTGGCCGCCTGAGAGCGTCTCTGAGCGCGGTCGCCGGCCGCGCCCGGGGGTGCGTTGGACCGTCGCTATACTTGCGCGCCCTTTTGGGCCCAGACGGGTAGGCGCCGGGTGACAGCGGCCAGTCCAGCTCCCGCTAGTGCCCACGGGCCGTCCAGCGACGGCATCGCCCATACCCGAGAGCGACCATGCAAAGAAACGTCATCCTCACGCCCGAAGGTCTCGCCAAGCTCCAGCAGGAGCTCGAGCATCTGTCAAAGGACAAGCGCCGCGAGGTCGCGGAGCGGATAAAGGAGGCGCGCGAGTTCGGCGACATCATGGAGAACGCCGAGTACGACGACGCCAAGAATGAGCAGGCGATGCTCGAAGCGCGGATCGCCGGTCTCGAGGACAAGCTGCGAGCAGCGACGGTGATCGATTCCGGAGACCGATCCACCGACCGCGTCCGGGTCGGCTCGATCGTGCACGTCAAGGACGAGAAGTCGGGCAAGTCGGTCAAGTACGCGATCGTCGGCTCCGCCGAGGCCAACCCTTCCGAGAACAGGCTCTCCAACGAGTCGCCGGTCGGCAAGGCGCTACTCGGTCACAAGCGCAACGAGATAGTCTCGGTCCAGGTCCCGCGCGGCCCCGCGCGCAAGTTGAAGATCACAAAGATCGATGTCATCAAGTCATGACCCTGCGGATAGATCCGGGGGCTTGTCCTTCGGGTTTAGGCAGCAGCGTGCAGCCGTCCCGGGACCTTGGGACGCATGGCTTCGCCCCTTCCCGCGATGTTGGTCGCGGCGTTGATGTCGGCGGGCGCAGCGTGCCCGCAGGATTGACAGACGAACTCGTTTCGCGTCCGTCGGTTGGCCTTTTCAGTGTGTCCGCACTGCGGGCAACCACGGCTTGTGTTGCGCGGGTCCACCGCGACGACCGGTACACCGGCGAGCCGCGCCTTGTAGGTGAGGAACATGCGGAGCTGGGCGAACGCCCAGCCGGAGTGTCGGGAACGCTGCGGCCGGCGAACCGTGGTCCGCGCTCTGATCCCCGTCAGTTTCTCAACGGCGATCTGGCGCTTCGTGTCCTGGGCCTTCCCAACGATCTGCTTGCTGATGACGTGGTTGCGGTCACGGCGGAACCGCGCCTCACGGCGACGGGTCTTTGTGAGCCTTCGCCTAGCCGACCGGGTACCGACGGATTGGAGTTTGGCGCGGCGCTTAGCGTAATGCTCGCGGCAGCGGTCCACCGTCTCGCCGGAGTGCGTGTCGCCGTCCGAATCCACCGCAAGGTTGACGACCCCGAGGTCCACGCCGAGCGTGCCCACCGGGGCGAAGGCGTCGGGTTCGGGCACGTCGAGCGTGACCGACAGGTAGAACCGGCCGTCGCGGAAGAGCAGGTCGGCCTCGCCGCGCTGGCGGTCCATCCGCGCGCGCTGGTAGTTGCCGAGTCGCATAGGGATCAGGACGCGGCCCTCAACGGTCAGCAGGCTTACTCGCTCCAGCGCCTTGAACGACATGATCCGTGAGTCGTACGCGATCGCGCCGTGAGATCGGAACGTCGCCGCCTTTCGCTTGTTCGCCTTCTGGGCCGCGGCGACCTTCGCGATCGCTCTCACGGTCATCTGCGCCGACAGACCGAACCGCTCGCGCACGTCGCGATAGCACTCGGCCTGGATCGCCCATTTCGACGTGGTGCCACGCTCCGCTGCCCACCCCGCCAGCCAGTCGCACGCCGCGTTGACCGCCTCCATTGTCGCGAGCAGCGCCATTCGCTGGCTAGCGTCGGGCGCGAGCTTCAGCATGAGCGTCTGCTTCATACCCTGAAATCTATTTGGCGTCCCGGCGTTCCCCGATCCCTCCCCGCGGAGGAATGCGGGAGCTTTCTCGGGGGTGTTCGGTGACGGACCCTCCTGGGAGCGGGCCCGACGCGGACCAGGACCCGGCGGCCCAGCCTAAGCTCTCCACGCTGCTGGCGGAACGGCGCGGCAAGCTGGAGCGTCTGCGCGCCGCAGGAGTCGATCCGTTCCCGCATTCGTTCGCCGGAGTTGTTCCGATCGAGCGCGTGCACGCGGCCCACGCGGATCTCGCGCCCGGCGCCGAGAGCCAGCAGCGCTACCGTGTCGCGGGGCGCCTCGCAGCTCGTCGCGGCCAGGGCAAGGCGGCCTTCATCGATCTCGTCGACCGCTCCGGCCGCCTCCAGCTGCACGCGCGCGTAGACGTGCTCGGCGCCGACCCGTTCGCCCAGCTGCTGTCACTCGACCTCGGCGACATCATCGGCGTCGACGGCGAGGCCTTCCGCAGCCGTCGTGGCGAGCTGTCGCTGAAGGTCGAATCGTTCACGTTGCTGGCCAAGTCGCTGCGGCCGCCGCCGGAGAAGCACCACGGCCTCCAGGACGCCGAGACGCGCCTACGCCAGCGCGAGCTCGACTTAGTGGGCAACGAGGAGTCGCGCGATCTGTTCGCGGCGCGCGCGCGGGTGATCGCGGCCGTGCGCCGCTATCTAGAGGACGAGAGCTTCATCGAGGTCGAGACACCCGTCCTCCAGCCGCTGTACGGCGGGGCGCTGGCGCGCCCCTTCACCACGCACCACCACGCCCTCGATCGCAAGCTCTACCTGCGCGTCGCCACCGAGCTCTACCTCAAGCGTTGCATCGTCGGCGGCCTCGAGCGCGTCTACGAGCTGGGCAAGGACTTCCGCAACGAGGGGCTCTCGACCAAGCACAGCCCCGAGTTCACGATGCTCGAGTTCTACGAGGCCTACGCGGACTACGGCGATATGGCTGCCCGCTGCGAGGCGCTCGTGGCGGCTGCGGCTCAAGCTGTTGATTACGAGGGGCCGCTCGACTTCACGCCGCCATGGCGGAGGACAACGCTCGCCGAAGCGATTGAAAAGTACACGCACGTCGACGTGCTCGCCAACCGCGACCGCGACTCGCTCGCGGAGGCGATCAGGCGCGCCGGAATCGAGCCGGCACCCGACCGAACGTGGGCGCAGCTCGTCGACGACCTGCTCTCCAAGCATGTCGAGCCGGCGCTCGAACAGCCGACGTTTGTCTTCGACTATCCCGTCGAGCTGTCGCCGTTCGCCAAGCGCCACCGCGAAGTGGATGGCCTGGTCGAGCGCTTCGAGGCGTTTGCCGGCGGGATCGAATTCGCGAACGCCTTCAGCGAACTCAACGATCCCGATGAGCAGCGCGCGCGCTTCGAGGCCCAGCGCGTCGATGCGGCGGCCGGCGACGAGGAGGCCCAGCCCTACGACGAGTCGTTCATCGCCGCGCTCGAGCTAGGCATGCCGCCGAGCGGCGGCATCGGCATCGGCATCGATCGCCTGGTGATGCTGCTCACCGGCAGACGGTCGATTCGCGATGTCGTGCTCTTCCCCACTTTGCGCTGACAGTGGCCCGTACCGCTGGTCCCTGTTGGTAAACTGCCTCATGTTCGGAGACCGACCCGACCGCTCATCGTCTGGCCGCGCTTGGCCGATGACATGGGCGTCGGGAAGTTGGCGTCCCCACTTAGGGGTATTACAAGCGAACGACCCGCTGCTCAGACCACCACCCGACGACCCCCGATTTAGCTCCTAGGCGACAGCCGCAGAGGAAGGCAAAGGCATGTTCGAGCGATTCACCGAGCGGGCCCGCCAGGTCGTCGTGCTGGCACAAGAAGAGGCGCGGACCCTCAAGCACAACTACATCGGCACGGAGCACATCCTGCTCGGCCTGCTGCGCGAAGAGGAAGGCCTCGCCGCGCGGGTGCTCGAGTCGCTCGACATCACGGTCGAGCGCGTACGCGCCCAGGTCGTGCGCATCGTCGGCTCCGGTGAGGAGGTCACCTCCGGCCAGATCCCGTTCACGCCGCGGGCGAAGAAGGTGCTCGAGCTCGCCCTGCGCGAGGCCCTGAGCCTCGGCCACAACTACATCGGCACCGAGCACATCCTGCTCGGGCTCGTGCGCGAGAACGAGGGCGTCGCCGCGCGCATCCTGCTCGACTTCGACGCCGACTCGGAGAAGATCCGCAACGAGGTCATCCGGATGCTCTCGGGCCCGGGTTCACGCCGCCAGGGCCAGGGCGCCGCCGCCGGCGCGGGCGCGCAGGGTGAGGGCAAGAAGTCCTCGAAGCTGCTCGACCAGTTCGGCCGCAACCTGACCAAGCTCGCGGCGGACTCCAAGCTCGACCCGGTGATCGGTCGCCAGACCGAGATCGAGCGGATCATGCAGATCCTCTCGCGCCGCACGAAGAACAACCCGGTGCTCGTGGGCGAGCCCGGCGTGGGCAAGACGGCCGTCGTCGAGGGCTTGGCTCAGCGGATCACCGACGCCGACGTCCCCGAGCTGCTCAAGGGCAAGCAGATCTACACGCTCGACCTGGCGGCGCTGGTGGCCGGCTCGAAGTACCGCGGCGAGTTCGAGGAGCGCCTGAAGAAGGTGATGAAGGAGATCACCCAGCGCGGCGACATCATCCTGTTCATCGACGAGCTGCACAACCTCGTCGGCGCGGGCGCCGCCGAGGGCGCGATCGACGCCGCTTCGATCCTCAAGCCGGCGCTCGCCCGCGGGGAGCTGCAGACGATCGGCGCGACGACGCTCGACGAGTACCGCAAGTACCTCGAGCGCGACTCCGCGCTCGAGCGGCGCTTCCAGCAGATCCGCGTCGACGAGCCGTCGCAGGAAGAGACGGTCGAGATCCTCAAGGGTCTGCGCGACCGCTACGAGGCCCACCACAAGGTGACGATCACCGACGACGCGCTGGAGGCCGCGGCGGAACTGGCGTCGCGCTACATCGCCGACCGCTTCCTGCCCGACAAGGCGATCGACCTGATCGACGAGGCAGCCTCGCGCATGCGGATCAGGTCGATGACCTCTCCGCCGGTGTACCGCGAGCTCGAGGAGGAGATCGAGCGGACGCGGCGCGCCAAGGAGGCCGCGATCGAGGCGCAGGAGTTCGAGAAGGCCGCGAACCTGCGCGACGAGGAGCGCAAGCTGACGACCAAGAAGCGCGAGCTCGAGGAGAAGTGGGAGTCCGGCGAGACCGGCGAGCGCCCGTCGATCGGCGAGGAGGAGATCGCTGACATCGTCTCGATGTGGACCGGCATTCCCGTCGTCAAGCTGACCGAGGCCGAGACGGCCAAGCTGATGCGCATGGAAGACGAGCTGCACAAGCGGGTGATAGGCCAGCACCCGGCGATCGAGGTCGTCTCGAAGGCGATCCGGCGCTCGCGCGCGGGCCTCAAGGACCCCAAGCGACCGACCGGCTCGTTCATCTTCCTCGGCCCCTCGGGTGTCGGCAAGACGGAGCTCGCGCGGACGCTCGCCGACT
>DASZZG010000070.1:0-3300 GCA_035543355.1 Solirubrobacteraceae bacterium
TTCAGCCGTCTGCGCAGCGAGCGCGGCTCGGCGAAGCTCGACGCCGAATCGCTGCCACAGGCGGACGCGATCCTCGACGCGGAGCTCGATCGACTGGCCGGCCAGCAGCCGATCGTCGTCGAGCCCAGCCGCCGAGCGGCCGTGTTGAGGCGCCTGCGCGCCGACCTGCACCGCCAGCTCGAGCGCGAGGCCGGGGCGGGCGCGACACTCGAGCCCTCCCACTTCGAGCTTGGCTTCGGGCTCGACGACGACTGCGAGCACCCCGCGGTAGAGCTGGCTGGAGAGCTCAAGCTGCGCGGACGAGTGGACCGCATCGACATCGATTCCGACCGCGGCGAGCTGCTCGTGCGCGACTACAAGGCGTCACGCGCGCCGCCCGTCGCGGCATGGGGGCCCGACGGTCGGCTACAGGTCGCGTTGTACATGCTCGCCGCGCGCGAACTGCTCTCGCTCGAGCCGATCGGCGGTCTCTACCAGCCGCTGTCGGGACGCGACCCAAGAGCCCGCGGCGCGGTGCTGGCCGGCGCACGCGAGCGCGTGGGCGCGGACGTGATGGACAACGACGCGCTCGAGCCGCAGGAGTTCGCCGCCGTGCTCGAGGGCGCGCGCGACCGCGCCGTCGCGCTCGCGCGTGAGCTCCACGGCGGGCGGATCCATCCCTGCCCGGACACCTGCCGCAAGGGCGGCGGTTGCCGCTACCCGGGCATCTGCCGCAGCCAGGACGCTTGAGTGAGCATCGATCCGCAGGTCGCCGCCGGCCCATCAAAGCGCACGGTCCCGGCGTTCACGCCCGAACAACTGCTCGCGATCGAGCACCGCGACGGCTCGCTGCTGCTGTCGGCCAACGCCGGCAGCGGCAAGACCTCGGTGATCGTGGAGCGTTTCGCGCGCGCCGTGGTCGAGGACGGCGTCTCGGTCGATCAGATCCTTGCGCTCAGCTTCACCGAGAAGGCCGCCGGTGAGCTGCGCGAACGCGTCGGCGCACGCCTCAGCGCGCTCGGCGCCGCCGAGGCCGCGCGCGAGACGGAAACTGCGGCGATCTCGACGATCCACGGGTTCTGCGCGCGCCTGCTGCGCGCGCATGCGCTCGCGGCAGGGCTCGACCCGTATGTCACGGTGCTCGACGAGCGCGAGGCGCGAGCGCTTTCAGACAGCGCCTTCGACGCGGCGCTGGCGGATCTGCTGGCGGCCGGCGGGGATGCGGCGCTCGCCGTGATCGCCGCCTACGAGCAGGCCGGGCTTGGCGCTGTGGTCCAGCGGCTGCACGGTTGGCTGCGCGCGCGCGGCGAGCGCCCGCTGCTGCCGGACGCGCCGCCCGGGGGATCCCCGCTCGCGGCGCGCGAAGCGCTGCGTGACGCTTGCGCCGCACTCGCGAGCGAGCTGGGCTCAGCTCGCGCCCTGGCCACGATCGATCAGGCCACGGCTGTCCTCGAACGCTGCGCCCGGCTGCTCGAGGAGCCGGCGGAAGCGGTGCCCTTTCCCCACCGGCTCGACGCGCTGGCGCTTCCGGGAAACGGCAGTCGTGTGCCGGAGCTGGCGACGGAGGCCGGCGAGCGCTATCGCACGGAGCTCGACACCTGGCGGCGCTGTTGCGCCGATTACCACGCGACCGCGGCGTGGCGAGTTATCGCGGCTCTGCTGGCCGCCTACGACCGTCACCAGCAGCGGCTCAAGCGCGAGCGCTCGGCGCTGGACTTCACCGATCTCGAACTCCGCGCGCGCGACCTCCTGCGCGGCGACCGAGAGCTGCGCGAGCGCATCGCGCGCTCTTTCACTCACGTGATGGTCGACGAGTTCCAGGACGTCAATCCGCTGCAGTTCGAGATCATCGGCCTGATCGCGCGCGACAACCTGTTCGCCGTCGGCGACCCATTGCAGTCGATCTACTCGTTTCGCCATGCCGACGTCGAGATCTTCCGCCGGCAGCGCGAGGCGCTGGCTGGCGGCGGCGCAACCGCCGAGCTGCGGACCAACTTCCGCAGCCGCCGGGAGCTGCTGGACGCGCTCAACGTGGCCTTCGCGACGGTCTTCGAGCTGCACGACTGGCTCGCGCTCGAGCCGGCGCGACAGGACGAGCCCGACTCCCCTGAGCCGCCGGTCGAGCTGATCGCAGTGGAATCGCGGGGCTGGGACGAGCTCGACCTCGGCCTCGGCTTCCGGGCGATAGTGGCGCCGCTCTGGCGGCAGATCGAGGCGAGGCTGCTCGCCGAGCGCGTTCACTCAGAGCTCGAACACGGACGGCCGGCGGGGGAGGTCGTCGTGCTGCTCCGCGCGACCGGCGACATCTCTCTCTACGAGCGCGCGCTGAGCGAGCGCGGGATTCCCACCTATGTCGTCGGCGGACGCGGCTTCTGGGATCAGCGCGAGGTCTCGGACCTGCTCGCCTATCTCGCGGTGCTGGCGAATCCCCGCGATGAGCTGCGTCTCTACGAGCTGCTGGCGTCGCCCTTCGCCGGAGTCTCGACCGATGCGTTCGTGATCCTCGGCGCCGCGGTGCGCGACGGCGATCGTGATGCCTGGTCGCTGCTGTCGTCGCCGGACGGACCGCAGGGGGAGCTCTCGGCCGCGGACCTCGAGCGCGTCGAGTGCCTGCTCCGCCTGATCGCCGCGGAGAGGCCGGGGGTCGGGCGACACGCCATCGAGCAGCTGATCGCGCGTGCCCTGGCGCGCAGCGGATTCGAGGCGGCGCTCCTGGCTCGACCGGGCGGCCCCCGCCGGCTGGCGAACGTACGCAAGCTGATGCGGCTCGCGCGCGAGCACGAGGCGCTGCACGGCCCCAGCCTGCGCGCTTTCGTCGATCGCGTCCAGGCACTCGCCTCAGATCCAGCCGAGCGCGAGGGTGAGGCGCCGCTGGAGCCGGAGGGCCCGGCGGGAGGCGATGCCGTGCCCGCCGTCCGCCTGATGACCATCCACCGAGCCAAAGGGCTCGAATTCCCGGTTGTCTGCGTCGCCGACCTCGGTCGCGCCCGGCCGTCCGACAGTGAGGTCTTCAAGCTCTCGGCCGACGGGCGCGTCGGCGCCAAGCTGCTGACGCTGGACGGAGGAGCGCGCGTGCCCGCCTTTGCGTTCGAGGCGATCGCGGCGGCCCAGGCGAGCGCCGCTGACGCCGAGGAGCGCCGGCTGTTCTACGTCGCGATGACGCGCGCGCAGGAGCGCCTGATCCTCTCGGGCGCGCTCGAGCCGCGGTCGCCGCTGAAATGGGTCGCGCCTGCGCTGGCCGGGGATGCGGGCGCAGCGCCCGACGCCGCGCATGCCCAGGCGCTGGTCGAACGCGACTTCGCCGGGCGCCCCGTTCGCGTC
>DASZZG010000071.1:0-3252 GCA_035543355.1 Solirubrobacteraceae bacterium
AACGCCCTCGCGCTGGTCGAGCTGATCTGCGAAAACCCCGTCGTGACCACGAAATCGATCGAGGATCGCCTCGGCGTCAGCCGACCGACGGCGCTACGACTGCTCCGCAGGATGGAGGAGCAAGGAGTGTTGAGCGAGGGAGAGTCAGGAGCGCGCGGGCAGCGGCGGTACGTAGCCCGCGCGATGATGGATGCGGTCGCGGGGGATGTACGTGGTTGATCTGGCAATGCGCGCGCAGTGATAGCTTGCGCCGCCGTGGCCGACCGCAGCGTGTCGTGGACCTGAGGCTTTCCCCAGAGGAGGAGGCCTTCCGCGACGAGCTGCGTGGCTGGCTCGAGGCGAACAGCCCCGGCGCGGAGCCTTCGGGCGACGAGGCTGGGTTCGATTTCCGCAAGCGCTGGCAGCGCACGCTGTTCGAGGCGGGGTGGGCCGGGGTCTCGTGGCCGCGCGAATACGGTGGCCGCGGAGCGACGCTCGTCGAGCAGGCGCTCTTCAACGAGGAGATCGTGCGTGCGCAGGCGCCGCAGATGGCCAACGTCCTCGGGCTGGCGATGGGTGGCCCGGTGGTGATCGCGCACGGGAGCGAGCAGCAGAAGGAGCGCTATCTCGCGCCGATCCTGTCCGGCGAGGAGATCTGGTGCCAGGGATTCTCCGAGCCCGAGTCGGGCTCCGACCTGGCTTCGCTGAAGACGCGCGCCGTGCGCGACGGCGACGAATGGGTGGTCACCGGGCAGAAGGTCTGGACGACGCTCGCGCAGGAGGCGAAGTGGTGCATGCTCGTCGCACGCACGGATCGTGATGCGCCGAAGCACAAAGGCCTGACGTATTTCCTGATGGACATGAAGCAGCCCGGCGTGCAGGTGCGGCCGCTGCGCCAGATCACCGGCGAGGCCGAGTTCAACGAGCTGTTCCTCGAAGAGGCGCGGATCCCGCACGAGAACATCGTCGGCGGCGAGGGCAACGGCTGGGGGGTCGCGATCACGACGCTGATGCACGAGCGAGCGGGGCTGGCGTTCGGGCTGCAGGTGCAGCTCAAGATCGAGCTCTCCAGGCTGTTCGAGAAGGCGCGCAGCACGCCCTACAACGGCTCGAGCGCCGCCGAGGACGAGCTGGTCCGCCAGCGCCTCGCGCAGCTCTACATCGAATCGGAGATCCTGCGCCTGAACGCGTATCGGGGACTGACTCAGCAGATGAAGTACGGCGTTCCGGGCCCCGAGGGCTCGCTCGGCAAGTGGCATTGGGCCGAGGTCAACCAGTCGCTGACCGAGCTGGCGATGGAGATCGCCGGGCCGCAGGCCCAGCTCGAGACCGACGAGTGGACCTACCGCTTCCTGCGCGCCCGCGCCAATTCGATCGAGGGCGGCACGACGGAGATCCTCAAGAACATCGTCGCCGAGCGCGTCCTGGGCCTGCCGCGCATGAGCAGGTAGGCGAGCGCTCCCAGTGAACTTCGACTTCACCGAAGATCAGCAGACGATCAAGCGCACCGCGCGCGAGTTCCTCGGCTCGCGCTACCCGCTGAGCGAGGCGCGCCGCGTCGTCGAGTCGGGCGAGCCCTTCTCGCCGGACGGCTGGCGCGCGATCTGCGAGCTCGGCTGGCCGGGGCTGTTCCTGCCCGAGTCCGACGGCGGTTCGGGACTTGGTTTCGTCGAGCTGGTGATCCTGCAAGAGGAGCTGGGCTACGCGCTCGCGCCGACGCCCTTTCACTCGAACGCTGCGGCATCGCTGCTGCTGGCCGCCGGGGGCAGGGAGGAGCTGGCAAGCGTGGCGGCGGGCGAGCTGCGTGCCACGATCGCCACCTGGGAGGAGGACGCGCGCTCTCCCGCCGACAGCTCGATGACGCTCGACGACGGCAAGCTCTCAGGGACCAAGGTCGCGGTGCCCGACGCCGCCGGTGCCGATCTGTTCGTCGTCGCGCTCGCGGATCACCGCTACGCGGTGGTTGGCGGCGACGCGGACGGCGTGACGGTCGAGCCGGCTCAGAGCCTCGATCCGACGCGGCCGCTGAGCAGCGTCAGCTTCGACTCGGTCGACGCCGGCCCGCTGGAGGCCGAGGCCGACGTGGTCGAGCACGCCGAGCAGGCGATCGGCGCCGCGCTGGCCGCGGAATCGGTGGGCATCGCCCAGCGGGCGATGGAGATGGCGGTCGAATACGCCAAGGAGCGCAAGCAGTTCGACACTCCGATCGGCGCCTACCAGGGGGTTTCACACCGCTGCGCGCAGATGCTGCTGGAGGTCGAGGGGGCGCGCTCGCTCGTCTACCACGCGGGCTGGGCGCTCGATCACGCGCCCGAGTCGGCGGCGCTGGCGACAGCGATGGCGCAGGCCTACGGTGGGGACTGCGGCTTCAGCGTGACGGCGTCGTCGCTCCAGGTCCACGGCGGCATCGGATTCACCTGGGAGCACGATCTGCACATGCTGCTCAAGCGCGCCAAGGCCAATGCCCACGCGCTCGGCGACGCACGCCTGCACCGCGCCCGCGTGGCGGATCTCGCCGGCATCTGAGTTTCACGGGGATGCGCGCGGCGCTCGTCGAGCAGTACGGCCGCCCGCCCGTGATCGGCGAGCTGGCGGAGCCGCAGCGCGGCCAGGGCCAGGTGCTCGTCGAGCTGATCGCGGCGCCACTGAACCCGGTCGATCTGCGGATCGCATCGGGCAGCTTCTCCCGCGGCTCGCCGCCGCTCCCCTATGTGCCTGGCGTCGAGGGCGTCGGCAGGGTGGTCGAGGGTGATCGGCTGGCGCTGGGCGAGCGTGTGTACTTCGGCGGCGGGGGAGCCCTCGCCGAGCGCGTCGCGATCGCGCAGGACGCCACAGTCAGCCTGCCGGAAGGCCTCGAGGAGGCGCTGGCCGCGTCCCTGGGCGTCGCCGGCCTGGCCGCGTGGCTGGCGCTCGAGTGGCGCGCCAAGCTCGCCCCTGGTGAGAACGTGCTCGTGCTCGGCGCCAGCGGCGCCGTCGGCCAGATCGCCGTGCAGGCCGCGCGGGTGCTGAAGGCGGGTCGAGTCGTCGCCGCGGGACGCAATCCAGCGGCGCTCGAGCGCGCGCTCGAGCTCGGCGCCGACGCCACCGTCGCGCTGTCAGGCGACCGCGAAGCGTTCGCGCGCAGCCTGCGCGAGGCGGCGGGCGGCGATGGCTACGACGTCGTGGTCGATCCGCTGTGGGGAGATCCCGCGGCTGCCGCCCTCGACGCCGTCAAGGCGTATGGCCGGCTCGTGCAGGTTGGCGAGTCGGCGGGCGCCGAGGCCACGCTGACCT
>DASZZG010000072.1:0-14372 GCA_035543355.1 Solirubrobacteraceae bacterium
GCGGGCGGCGTTCGCGCCGCGGTTGCGCGCCGCGGCCGGTCCGGCCGCGGGCTGCTCGAGCACTCGCGGCGCGATCCGCGAGCCGGCGGCGACGGCGGCGGTGGCGTCGCGCGAGCCGTCGTCGACGACGATCACCTCGAACTCGTGCGCGGTTTGCTGGCGGGCGAGGCCGTCGAGCGCGGCGCCGATGGTGGCGGCCGCGTCGCGCGCGGGAACGATCACGCTGCATGCGATCACCGCCTGACCGTAACGCCGAGGACCGGATGGTGTTGTCGTCGCCGTGGCGACCTCCGCGCTCAAGCTCGAACGGCTCGGCGCGATGCTGACGCCGCCGGCGTCGACCAAACGCATGCTGGTGATCGCGAACCCGTATGCGACCACGGTCTCCGACCGGCTGCGCAATCTCGTCGTCTACGCGCTGCGCGGGCGCTACGAGGTGGAGGCCGTCGACACCGAGGCGCCGGGTCACGCGACCGAGATCTGCCGCGAGGCGGCGCTCGAGGGCTATGACGTGGTGGTCGCGTTCGGGGGCGACGGCACGATCAACGAGGCCGCGAACGGGCTTGCGGGGTCTGACACGCCCCTGTCCTGCCTGCCAGGTGGGGCGACCAATGTCTACTGCCGCCTGCTCGGCATCCCGGCCGAGATCGTCGACGCCACCGAGCACCTGCTCGCCCTGGCAGACGACTTTCGCCCACGCACGGTCGACCTCGCCCGCGTCAACGATCGCCACTTCACGTTCTCGGCCGGCCTCGGGCTCGACGCGACGGTCGTCAAGCGCGTCGAGGCCCATCCCTACCGCAAGGCCCGCTTCGGCGCCTACTACTTCACGCTGATGGCGTTCACCGCGTTCGCTCGCGAGTATCTCGTCCGCCCACCGCGGCTGGTCGTCGAGGCCGACGGCCGGCGCATCGAGGGCGTGACGGCGGTGGTCCAGAACGCCGACCCCTACACCTACTTCGCCTCGCGTCCGATCAAGCTCGCCGAGGGAGCCACGCTCGACAGCGGCGCGCTCTCCGGGCTGGTGCTGCAGCGCGCCAGCCCGCTCGACGAGCCGACACTGGTGTGGCGCGCGTTCTCGCGCAAGGCGTCGATGGCCCGCCACCGTCACGTCGACAGCTTCAGCGGCGTCGACGGGGTGCGCGCCCGCTCGCTCGACGGTCGCCCGATCGCGCTGCAGGTGGACGGCGACTACGTTGGTGAGGTGACCGAGGCCGAGTACTCGGTCACGCCGCGCGGCCTCACGGTGCTTGCCTAAGACTCGCTCGCAGCCGCCGTCATGCCGCCGGCCGGGGTGACGCGATAGGCATCGAGCACGCCGTCGACATGCCGCAGCCGAGAAACCGTGGCGTTCAGGACCTTGGTGTCCCCAACCTCGACGACGAAGCGATTGCGCACTATCTGATCGGAGACGGCGCAGCGCGCCTCGATGATGTTCACGCCCTGCTCGGCGAATGTGCGCGAGAGATCCTCGAGCAGCCGGTGACGGTCCCATCCGTCCACCTGTAGCTCGACCTTGAAGGCGGTCGCGCCGTCGGTCTCCCAGCTGACCGAGGTGAAGCGGTCCGGGTCCTTGCGCAGCGCCACCGCGTTGGGACAGTCCTCGCGGTGGATCGTGATTCCGCGGCCGAGCGAGATGTAGCCCACGATCGCATCGCCCGGCACGGGCCGGCAGCACTTGGCCAGGCGCAGCATCACGTCGTCGATCCCCTCGACCTTGATCCCGAAGCGCGACGACGACGCCTCGGGCCGGCGCCGGCGGCTGCGGCTCGAGACGAGGTCCTGCGCTGCGGTCGGCTCGCTGTCGGCGGCTTCGCCACGCTTGAGCCGCTGCATGATCTTCGTCACGACCACCTTCGGGGAGACCTTCGCGCCCCCCAGCGCGATGTAGAAGTCGTCCGCCTTGCGGAATCCGATTTCGCGGATCACGTCGGCGAGCAGCGGCGAACCGACGATCTTCTGCGCCGGCAGCCCCTGCTTGCGCAGGTGCTCCTGCAGCAGGTCCCGACCGGCGTGCTCGGTGTCGCGGCGCGACTCGGCCTTGAACCATTGCTTGATCTTGTTGCGCGCCCGGGAGGTCTTGACCAGCGCGAGCCAGTCACGCGAAGGTCCGCGCTCGCGCTTGGAGGTGAGCACCTCGACGATGTCGCCCGACTTCAGCTCGTAGTGCAGCGGGACCATCTTGCCGTTGACCTTGGCGCCGACGCAGCGGTGCCCGACATCGGTGTGGACCTCGTAGGCGAAATCGAGCGGAGTCGACCCCGCCGAGAGCGACTTGACCTCGCCGCGCGGGGTGAAGACGAAGACCTCGTCCTCGAACAGGTCGACCCGCAGCGTCTCCATGAACTCGCCCGGGTCGGACAGGTCCTGCTGCCAGTCGAGAACGCCACGCAGCCAGCGCATCTTTGCCGAGGAGTCCTTGAGCACGGGCCGCTTTCCGCCGGCGCGAGAGCCCGGCGCAGCAGCAGCATCGTCGCCGTCCTTGTAGAGCCAGTGCGCGGCGACGCCGAACTCGGCCATGTCGTGCATGTCGCGCGTGCGGATCTGGATCTCGAGCGGCAAACCCTGCGGACCAATCACGGTCGTGTGCAGCGACTGGTACATGTTGAACTTCGGCATCGCGATGAAGTCCTTGAAGCGGCCGGGCAGCGGCTTCCAGAGCGAATGGATCACCCCCACCGCGCCGTAGCAGTCCTTGACCGAGTCCACCCGCACGCGCATCGCCGTCAGGTCGTAGATCTCGTTGAACTCGCGGCTCTTCTTCGTCATCTTCGAGTAGATCGAGTAGAAGTGCTTGGCGCGGCCGGAGATCTCGGCCTGGATGCCGAGCGTGTCGAGCTCCTTGGACAGGTATTCGCCCGCCTGCGACACGTAGCGCTCGCGCTCCTCGCGCTGCTGGCTGACGAGCCCCTTGATCTCGCGGTACTTGCGCGGGTGAAGCGCCGCGAACGCCAGATCCTCCAGCTCCCACTTGATCGCGTGGATGCCGAGGCGGTGCGCGATCGGCGCATAGATGTCGAGCGTCTCCCTCGCCTTGTCGATCTGCTTCTGCTTGGGCATGGCGCCGACCGTGCGCATGTTGTGCAGGCGATCGGCGAGCTTGAGCAGGATGACCCGGATGTCCGAGGCCATCGCGACCATCATCTTGCGGTAGTTCTCGGCCTGCGCCTCGTCGCGCGACTGGAACGTGATCCCCTTCAGCTTGGTGACGCCGTCGACCAGCGACGCGATCTCCTCACCGAACTGCTGCTCGACCTCGGCCAGCGAGGCCGACGTGTCCTCGACGGTGTCGTGCAGCAGCGCAGCGCAGAGCGTCTCGGTGTCGAGGCGCATGCCGGCGCAGATCTTTGCGACGCCTACGGGATGCACGATGAAGTCCTCGCCCGACCGGCGGCGCTGGTCCGCGTGGTGCTCGTAGGCGAACACGAAGGCCGCCGCGACCCGCTCGCGGTCGATCTCGGCCGCCTCCTCCCCCCTGTGCTCCTCGACGATCGCGAACAGGTCGGAGAGCAGTCTGCGCTCTTCCTTCGTGAGGCTCGCCTGCTCAACCGCGGCCGGCGGCGGGGCAAGCTTCGCCGGACGCTCGATCGTGTCGACCGGCCGGCGCTCACTGGGCTTGTGCACCGTGGCAGCGGGGAGCTCGGCAGCCTGGCTGCCGGCCCCGCTGTTCGCCGCCCGGTGCGTCGACGGCGCAGTGGCCTTCCCGTCGCCGGAAGACGATCGGCGCTGCCGGCCGCCGTCCTTCGCCGGGCCCTTTACGCCGCCAGTGCTGTCTGGGAGTCGAGTAATTGTCGTCCGTTCTCGTATCGCCGCTGATATGCCCTGAATGCCGCCGAGCGCTCGAGCGACGTGTGCTCCGCGTTGATCACCGTGACTCGTGGAGTCCCGGTGGCGTCTTCGCGGTCGAGGCTGACGAGACCTAGCTCTTCGAGGACTCGCAGCAGACGCCCTGCCAACGCGGGCGAGCGGGGCTGCGCGCGGTCCCCGCGGAGCAACGCCTCGAGCTCCTCGCCGCCCACGCTCCGTACGGCTCTCAAAGCCCGATAGAGCGCGGCGAGCGGAGAACGCAGGTCGTACTCCAACTCGTGAATTCGCTGCGCAAAGCGTAGCTCAGGCTCTCCCCATGCCAGGTGAATGAAACGTGACGCCGGCTGTGCAGCCGGCGGATCGGGCCGGGCGGCGCCCGCCGGCGGATCGATCATGACGATCTGCGTGCGGTCGCCGGCGAGCTCGGGCGCGCGCTCGAGCGCGTAGCTCGAACACAGGGCGAACCCGCCGAGGCGCGCATGCAGCCCGGGCAGACGGCGTTGGGCGTCCGCGCAAACGGCGAGCACCGGCGAGCCCGCGAGCACCAGGTCGGCGAGCGTGCCGGCGATGCCTGCGCCACGCCTGTCGATCGTGCATTCCCCGACGGCCGCCGAGGTCGCCTGCGGGTTCCACGCCGGTCGATCGCCCGGCAGCGGGGCGTCAAGCTCCGCCAGAACGCCCTCAACGAAGCTCGACGGCTCGCCCAGCAGCTCGATCGGGGGCGGCGAGCAGGGCCGTGCGCTGCGCAGCACCAACCGCGGCTGGGCTGCCCCCGCATACTCGTTGAGTTCGAGGCGGAAGGTCGCATCGACCGGCTCGTCGAGCGCAACGGGCAATCGCCCGGAGTTGCCGAAGGCGACGGCGCTCGACCTCGCGCCGCCGGCCTCCACGCTGAAGCGGACGTGCTTTCCCTCGCCGATCTGCCGTGCCTCGGTGAACGTCGCGGCGGGCACCAGTAGGTTCACGCCGGGGTTGCCCGCGCCGCACGGCTCGAGCATCGCCAGCTCCTCGGCCAGGGCGTGTCCGATCGCGTCGCCCGAAACCACCGCGTCGACGGCCTCACGCCGAACCAGATCCTCGGCCGTCAGCCGCTCGGCGCAGGTGCGCTCGAAACGCTCGCGGAACTCGTCCACCGCGGCGCGAGCAAGCTCGACCCCAGCCGCCGCGCGGTGTCCGCCGTATCGGTGAAGCAGCGGCGCGCTCTCGTCCAGCGCGGCCAGCAGGTCGAAGCCGGGAATCGAGCGAGCCGACCCTCTGCCGCTGTCGCCATCGAGCCCGATCACGACGGCCGGCCGGTGGTGGCGCTCGGCAACGCGCGCAGCCACGATGCCGATCACTCCGGGATGCCAATCCTCTCCCGCAAGCACGTACGCCGGGCGATCGGGCACGCAGGCGATCTGGGCTTCCGCCGCAAAGAGAATGCGCGTCTCGATCATGCGCCGCTCGGCGTTCGCGCCATCCAGCTCACGCGCGATCTCCTCGGCGCGGCCTTCGTCCTCGCCGAGCACCAGTTCGAGCCCGGCGTCGGCGCGGGCGATCCTGCCGGCGGCGTTGATCCGCGGGGCAAGGCGGAAGCCGACCGCGTGCGCGTCGATGCTCCCCGGGTCGACGCGGGCGACGCGCATCAGCGCGCGCAGGCCCGGCTTGGCGGTCGTCGCGAGCGCCTTCAGGCCGGCGCGGACGAGGCGGCGGTTCTCGCCGCGCAGCGGTACGACGTCGGCGATCGTGGCGAGGGCGACGAGATCGAGGTCCTCGTCCGGCCCCTCCCCCTCCCTTCCGGCCTCCAACGCCTGTGCCAGCTTGTAGGCGACGCCGGCGGCGCAGAGGTCGGGGCACGGATAGCCGCTGACCGCGGGGTGAACGATCGTCGCGTCGGGCAGCCGGCCGTCCGGGCGCGGCGTGTGATGATCGGTGACGAGCACGTCGATCCCGGCGGCGCGTGCCGCCGCCACCTCCTCGACCGCGGTGATCGCGCAATCGGCCGTGATCAGCAGGCGCGTGCGGCGGGCGGCCAGGCGCTCGATCGACTTCAGCGACAGTCCGTAGCCGTCCTCGATACGGCTGGGCAGCAGCCAGTCCACCTTCCCACGCGGAGCGCACCGGCCGAGCGAGCGCAGCAGGACGGCGCTGGCGCAGATGCCATCGACGTCGTAGTCGCCGTGAACGGTGATGTGCGAGCCGCGATCGAGATGATCGGCGATCAGCGTGACCGCCCGATCGATATCGGCGAAGCAGGTCGGATCGTGCGTCTCCGTCGCGGCGAGCCAGGTGCGCGCTTCCTCTGCCTCGTGATGGCCCCGCCGGATCAAGATCTGCGCCAACGTGTGTGAAACGCCGAGCTCGTGCGCCAGCGCCAGGGCGCGACCGAAGCCGTATGGAGCGGTGGTCAGTAGTGGGGCTTGACGCTCGCCGGCGACTTGGGGCATCGTCCGAGCCTAGGGCCGCCGCATGACGGAAAGCCGTCGCGCAGGGTCAGCGGTGCGCGCGCTCGCGGCGAATTCCCTCGAGGTACACCAGCGCCATCCCGGCGAGCGCGCCCGGGATCCCCTCCAGCGCAGTGCCGAGATGCGTGGCGCTCTGGCCCGGGACCGACAGTCCGTTGATCGCGAGGCCGACGACGATCGCCCCCACCAAGGCGCCGAGGAAGGCGCCGACGATGCCGCCCCAGAAGTGGTCGGGCAGCCAGATCGTGAAGTGCCACAACGCCAACCCCATCATCGTCCACGCGAGCGCGCCCATGGCTAGCGGTTCCTGCCGTGGCGCCGGTTGCGCGGGCGCTTGGGCTTGTCGCCCTTGGGCTTGGCCGGACGACTGGTCGGCGTGGCCGAGCCACCCGTCGGCGGGCTGGTGGGCGTGCTGGCGCGCAGCCCGATCCGCTCGGCGACGGCATCCGTCTCACTCGCCGCTTCGCGGGCGGGGACCTCGGGCTTGGCCTTGGGCTGCTCGCCGTCGCCGTGCAGGTCGCGCACCAGCTCCTCGAATTCCTTGGGGGCGATCTCGTCGGGCTGCTCCGGGGCCGTCAGGCGCCCGCGTCGCCGGCGCGTGGACGTCTTCGGCTCGACGTCGATCGGCGCATCGGCGGTTGCGACCGCGTAGGCCGGCACCAAACCGCCGGATTCACGCCGGATTCGCGCGGCGCGGTGTGCGTACACCGGCTCGCGCTCCTTCCAGTGAGTGAGCACGGGCGAGGCGATGAAGACCGACGAGTAGGCGCCCGAGGCGACGCCGACCAAAAGCGCGAAGGCGAAGTCCTTGAGGGTCGCGCCGCCGAACAGCAGCAGCGAGGCGATCGGCAGCAGCGTGCAGAACGTCGTAGCCAGAGAGCGCGTCAGGACCTCCGACATCGAGCGGTTGACGATCTGGGAGAAGGCCGCGCGCGGCATCCGCGGCACGTTCTCGCGCACGCGGTCAAAGACGATGATCGTGTCGTAGAGCGAGTAGCCCAAGATGGTCAAGAGCGCCGCGACCGTCGACGTAGTCACTTCCCGGCCGGTGAGCGAGTACACGCCGCTGGTGATCAACAGGTCGTGCATCAGCGCTATCAGGACTGGCACCGCGTATTTCCATTCGAAGCGCAAAGCGATGTAGGCGGAGATCACGAGCAGCGAGGCGATGATCGCGACCACCGCGGAGTTGGCGACGGTCTTGCCGAAGGTCGGGCCGATCGAGCGGTTGGCGAAGGCGGCCCCGCGCTGCCCGATGCCGAAGCGGTTCTCGAGCTGGGCGCGGATCGCCTGCACCTTGTTCGGCTGCAGCGTGCGGGTCGAGATCTGAAACGCGTTTGGGCCGACCGCCTTGTCCTTGACCTTTTGGATCTTGGCGTCGTTGTTGCCGGCTGCAGCGAACACCGAGCGCACCTGGCTCTCGGTCGCCGGACGCTGGAGGCCGACCTTGATCTGCGAGCCCGACTTGAAGTCGATGCCGAGGTTGAGTCCCTTGCCGCCGACGGCGAGCGCACCGACCAGCAGGATCACGCCCGACATCGAGAAGAAGTAGCGCGACGCGCCCATGAAGTCGAAGCGCGACCACAGCCGCCTGCGCTCGCCCGCGCCGAGCGCCGAGCGCGACGAGATCAGGCGCGAGCGTCCGAGCGTCGCCAGAATCGCGTTGGTCGCGACCACCGCCGTGAACAGCGACACGATCGTGCCCACGCCCAGGGTGAAGGCGAAGCCCTTGACCCCGGCGGTCGCGAGCACGAAGAGGATGAACGCCGCCATCAAGGTCACGACGTTGGCGTCGAGGATCGCCGTGAGGCCCTTCTTGTAGCCGGCGGCGATGCCCGCGGCGATCGAGCGACCGGCCCGCACCTCCTCCTTGACGCGTTCGAAGATCACGACGTTGGCGTCGGCCGCCACACCGATCGTCAGGATCAGGCCGGCGATGCCCGGCAGCGTCATCGTGATCGGGATCAGCTTGATCAGCGCGTAGAAATAGAGCGAGTAGACGATCAGCGTGCCCGATGCGATCAATCCGAGCACGCGGTAGAAGAGCAGCAGGAAGAGCATCACCAGCGCCAGCCCGGCCACGCCGGCGATCAGGCCCTGGTTCAGCGCCTGCTTGCCGAGCGTCGCCGAGACCTGCGACTGCGAGATCAGCTTGAGCTTGATCGGCAGCGCGCCGGTCTTGAGCAGGTTGGCGAGGTCCTGTGCCGACTGGATCGTGAACCCGCCCGAGATCTGCGAGCCGTTCGTCGCGTCGATCCCGTCGGGGTTCTGGGTGTAGTCGATGTAGGGGACCGAGACGAGCTGGTTGTCGAGCACGATCGCGAAGTGCTGGAAAGCGTTCTGGGGCGACTGGCCGGGCAGCTGCTGGGCGGCGCCGCGCACCGCGATCGCGCGCGTGACCTTGTGGAACGCGTTGCGCGCGCGGCCCGAGGCGAAGTCGAACGTGACGTCGGGCGGCCCGTTGCCGGCGCCCCCCGGGCTCTCGAAGTTCTGCGCCGGGTTCGAGATATCGGTGCCCTTGAGCACCGGCGCGTCGTTGAGCACGAAGTACTGGTCGAGCGGCGCCTTGCGCTGCACCGCTTTCGGCCGGCGGTCCTCGGCCTGGACGACCACCGTGCCGCGATTTACGTGCACGACGCGATCGCCAGGCTGCCGCCCACGCGGGATGTCGGCCAGCAGGTTGCGCGCGCTCTCCTCCGGGCCCGCACGCACCCTGTGTTGGCGGTCGTTGACCAGGTAGTACTCGCCGTTGGTGGTCGGCTTGGTCTGAGGGGTCGTGGTCGGCGGACGCTTCGCCGCCAGCAACACAGCCTGGTACTGGGGTACGCCGCCCTCACCGGCGCGCGAACCGCCCGTCACCTGGGGGTCGTTCGGCGCCGGCTTGCCGTTCGGGCCGAGCACGTTCGGCTCCCAGTCGTAGAAGAACAGCTGCGCCGTCTTGCCCACCTGGTCGATCGCCCTGCCGGCGCTCTTGACCGCCGGCAGGCTGACGATCAGCAGGTCCTTGCCCGCGCGCTGGATCTCCGGCTCGGCGACACCGAGCTGGTCGACCCGCTGGCGCACGATGTCGATCGCGCGCGCCATCGCTTCGTCCGTCACGTTGGGCTGCTGCGGGGTCGGCTTGCCCTGGTAGATCAGCTCGACGCCACCCTTGAGGTCGAGCCCCAGGCGCGTCGGCTTGCTCGCGATTGCCAGGCCCGACGCGATCAGCAGGCCTGCGACCAGCAGCAGAATGAAGCTGTAGCGGCGCCGGTCGGACATTCGCGGCGAAAGGCTACTTGGCCGGAGTCAGCACGACGAGCAGCCCGCCATCGTCGTCATACGCGGGAAAGAGGTCGGCGACCGCGCTCGCCGCGTGGTCGCGCTCACCCGTGAGGCGCACCGGCTTGCCGAGCACCCGCACCCCCCACTCGAGCGCCGTGCCGACGGGGTCGGGCTCGTCGTCGAACTGAAGCCCGAGCACCTCCTTCAGCGGCTGACCGATGACGTGCTCTTCCTCCAAGCCCGTGAACTCGAAGGATCCGCGGCCGCAGCCGATCACGCGTGCCTCCCCGTCGCAGATGAAGAAGGCGGCGTTGGGCGCCGGGTAGTAGTCGTCGAGCAGCTCGAAGAGGAAGGCGAAGCCGCAGTGGCCACATCCTTTGGCCTCCTTGCGAAAGCCTGCCGTGCGTTCGCCGGACGTCGTGCGGTTGCCGCAGTTGGGACAGATGAAGTGAGCCATGGCGAAGCTCGCAGAGTACCTCCCATGCTCGGTCGGCCGTCGAGGACCGCGGCTAGGATCCACCAATGGGCCGGAGGACCGAGTGACCGCCCGCACCCTAAAGGTCCGCCGTGACGAGTTTCCACTGCTCGACTCGGTGCGCGGGATCGCCGCGATGCTGGTCTTCACGATTCATGTCTCGTACTACGTCCGCATGGACGGTGTGCTGGGGCACTACCTGTCGCAGCGTTTCGAGGGTTTTCCGCCGACGGCGGTGGCCGTCTTCTTCGCGCTCTCCGGCTTTCTGCTGTATCGGCCGTTCGCGCGCGCGCGCCTGCGCGGCCGGCCCCTGCCGAGCATTCGCGCGTATGCGGTCCGACGCGTCGCACGGATCGTCCCGGCGTACTGGCTCACGCTGGTGCTGATCGCCCTGTGGGTCGATCGTGGCTACGTCTTTTCAGCGTCGAACCTCGGGACCTATTTCGGCTTCACCCAGCTCTACAACGTCCACACCTACCAGGGCGGCCTGGCCCAGGCATGGACGATCGACGTCGAGATGACCTTCTACGTGCTGCTGCCGCTGCTGGCGATCGCGCTGAACCGGCTGCGGGCGTCATCGACGCGCTCGTTCCTGCGCAGCGAACTGACCTTCTTCGGACTGCTCGTACTGCTCTGCATCGGCTGGCAGGTGTTCGCGGTCGAGACGGTCTCGCCAACGTCGCCGCACGTCTACGCGGCGGTCCTGTCGCTCCCGGGGTCGCTCGACTTCTTCGTCGTCGGGATGGCGCTTGCGTCGCTCAGCGTCGCCGCTGAGTCTGCGCCATCGTCGCGGGCGGTCGCGCTGATCAAGCGCGCGCCCTGGCTTGCATGGGCGGGCGCGCTGGTGGGGTGCGTCGCGCTGGTCCACAGCCGCGACCTGTTCGGCAGCAACCGGACGGTCGCCTGGGTGTGCTCGCATGAGCTGAGGTCGGTCGTGACCGCGCTGCTGCTGCTGCCGGCGATCTTCGGCTCGGTCGAGCAGGGCGTGTTGCGCCGGCTGCTCGGGCTCGGAGCCCTGCGCTGGGTCGGCAAGGTCTCGTTCGGGCTGTATCTCTGGCACGTCGTGTTGCTGGAGAAGTTTCGCTCCGCCGGGCTGATCGACTCGCTCGGGCCGGTCGGCTATGTACTCGTCGCGTTTGCCGCGTCGCTGGCGATGGGAGCGCTCAGCTGGTACGCGATCGAGCGGCCGGCGCTGGCGCTCGCCGCGCGCCTGCCGCGCTCCGGTCGCCACGAGCCCCCTGGCCAGGTGGGAGCGCCGGCCCCCGCCACGGCGGCAACTCGGCGCGGTTAGTCGACGGAGGGATACTGCGTGGCGATGGCGCACGGGAACGCGGAGACGCTCAGGCGCGTGTTGGCAGCCGGAACGAGAGCCGACTTCGAGGCGGTGCGCGAGTTCCTCGATCCCGAGTTGGAATTCGCGCCGCACATCACCGGAGGGTTCGAGGGCGCCGAGTTTCACGGCTTCGAGGGGCTCGAGAGCTTTAGCCGCCTGCGCGCCGAGACCTGGGAGACGCTGCGGGCCGAGCCGGCGGAGATACGCGAGAACGGCGACCTCATGGTCGTGCTCGGGACCATTTACGCACGCGGACGGGGAAGCGGCGTGGAGGTCGAAGAGCCGACCGTCTGGTTGTGCCGCTTTCACGACGGTCGGCTACTGCGCATCGAGGCTCGCGCGGCGCGCGAGCCGGGTCAGATTGCCTGGGCGCTCGCGGAAGCGGGCCTGCCGCCCGACGCCTTCGACGCGCATTGAGATACGTAAGCGCGCTCGCCGCTGCGCTGGCGCGCATCGGGCCAACGCTCCTCTCCACGGCAACCGCCCACGCGGCCGATGCGGTCACGTCGACGGCCGGGGGTGGCTGTTGAGTCGCCGCTGCACGCGCCGCCACCGCCTGCGCGTCGCCGTCCGCGGCGACCTCGGCTCGGTCACACGCGTGGGCGTGACGGTGCGGGTGCTACGCAAGCTGTCCCGCTGCGGGGCGCGGCGGCGCCACGGGCAAGCTCGCAGCCCGCGACCGCCCGCACCGCGGGCAGCTCAACTAATCCGCCAGCCCCACGGCTTTGAGGGCCTCGGCTCTGGTCTGAAAGAGCTTGAAGCGCACGATCTTGCCGTCCCTGAGTGTGTAGACGTTCGCGCCGAATCCTTGGAGCTGGACGCCGCTGCTCCTGCCTCGCGCCGAGACCCTGACCGTGACGACCACGTGGTCCCCCACCGCGACGGGTTCCTCGGGATGCATCTCGGCTTCCGCCCATGCTTCTCGCAGGGTTTCCCAATGCTTGCGAATCTGTTCGTGGCCGCGATAGATCCCGTGATAGGGGCTGCGCGATTCCGATAGGTCGAACTCGGCGTCCGCTTCGATGTAGTCCAGGCAGCCGAGGTCGCCTCGGTTCCGGGCCTCGAAGAACCCCTGGACGATCTCCACGTTGTCCCGCGGCATGACGGTCCAGTATCGCCAATCCACCGAGGGGAAACGATCGTGCTCACCGCGTAGAGTCGGGCCGGTGAACTTGACGCGGGTCACCGACCACGTTTCGCGGCTCGCGCTGCCGCCGCGCAGCTTCATCAATGCGTATCTCGTCGGCGACGTGCTCGTCGACGCGGGCTTGGCGCAGCACGCGGGCGGAATCATCAAGGCGCTCGCGGGCCACGCGGTGGTCGCGCACGTGATCACGCACGCCCACGGCGACCACGTGGGCGGTTCGAAGCGAGTAAGCGATGCGCTGGGCGTGCCGGCGTGGTGCGGCGCCGGCGATGCCGCTGCGGTCCGGGCGGGCAAGCCGGTTGCGGCGAGCCGCCTGCAGTCGCTCTTTAGGTGGAAGCCGGTCGAGGTCGCGCGCGAGCTGGGAGAGGGCGACGAGGTCGGCCCCGGGTTTACCGTGCTGGACGTCCCCGGCCACTCGCCCGGTCAGATTGCGCTGTGGCGCGAACACGACCGGACGCTGATCTGTGGCGACGTGTTCTTGAACCGGAACTTCTATACAACCTTGCCCGGTCTCAACGAGCCGCCGCGCCTCTTCACGGTCGACCCGGCGCGCAACCGCGAGGCCGCACGCCGCCTCGCCGAGCTCGAGCCGGAACTCGTGCTCTTCGGCCACGGCAAGCCGCTGCGCGACCCAGCGAAGCTCGCGGCATTCGCCAAATCCGTGGCGGTGCCTTGACCGACTCCGAAGCGGTGCGCACCGCGCTGCGCGAGGCCGATAGACGGCGAAAACCAAGCCTGGGTAGGACGCAGGGAGGGCACGATGGCAGAGCCATCGGCCCGACCGAGGACACCCCCAGGCGCAGGTTTGCAGCCGTCTAGAACAGCGCGGTCGCTGCCGCCGGCGGCTTCAGTCCGAGGTGCTCCCAGGCGTGCGCGGTCGCGGTGCGTCCGCGCGGCGTCCGCTGGATCAGGCCGAGTTGCAGCAGGTAGGGCTCGTAGACCTCCTCAATCGTGTCGCGCTCCTCGCCGACCGACACCGAAAGCGTCGAGAGACCGACCGGGCCTCCCCCGAACTTGACGCAGATCGCGCGCAGGATCGCGCGGTCGAGCCGCTCGAGCCCCTGATCGTCGACCTCGAGCAGGTCCAGCGCCTGCGTCGCGAGCGATCCGTCGATCGCACCGCCGGCGCGCACCTCCGCGTAGTCGCGCACGCGCTTGAGCAGCCGGTTGGCGACGCGCGGCGTGCCGCGGGCGCGGGCCGCGATCGCCGCCGCGCCGGGACCGTCGATCTGCACACCGAGGATCGCCGCTGAGCGGTGCACGATGCGTTCGAGCTCGACCGGCTGATACGCCTCGAGCCGGTGCTGGATGCCGAAGCGCTCGCGCAGCGGCGTGGTCAACAGCCCGGCCCGAGTGGTCGCGCCGATCAGCGTGAACGGCGGCAGGTCGAGCGTGACGACACGCGCACCGGCTCCCTGGCCGACGGTGATCGGCAAGCGCCGATCCTCCATTGCTGGATAGAAGGTCTCCTCGAGAGCACGGGGCAGCCGATGGATCTCGTCGACGAAGAAGACGGCACGCGGCTCGAGCGCGGTCAGGAAAGCGGCCACATCGCCTTTGCGTTCGAGCGCGGGGCCCGCGGTGTGCACGAACGGCACGTCGAGCTCGGCGGCGACGATCGCCGCGAGCGAGGTCTTGCCGAGTCCGGGCGGCCCCGCCAGCAGCACGTGGTCGAGCGCATCGTTACGAGCTGTGGCGGCGGCCAGCGAGACGGCGAGCTGTTCGCGCAGCCCCTCCTGTCCGACGAACTCGTCGAGCCGGCGCGGTCGCAGCGACTGCTCGAAGGAGTCGTCAGGCGTGAGGTCCGCGGTTTGGATGCGCGGAGCGCTCAACGGCGGGCGCTCCTCAGCGCGAACGCGATCAGCTCCTCGGCGGTCTCACCCTCGGCGTCGGCGAGCAGCT
>DASZZG010000073.1:0-3701 GCA_035543355.1 Solirubrobacteraceae bacterium
CGGTCCTCGCGAGTGGCAGTACGCACGTAGTCGATCGCACGGGCTCCGTAGAGCTTGGCCGCCAGCAGCCGCGCATAGGCCTCCGAAAGGATCCGCCGTACTTGGCCGAACTCGGTCACGCGCTGGCCGAACAGGGTCCGGTGCTCGGCTTGGGTGACCGTCTCGTAAAAGCAGTGCTCGGCCATGCCGATCGCGCAGAAGCCGAGGTTGAACTTGCCTACGTTGATCGTGTTGAGCGCCGCCTCGAACGCCTCGACACCTGTGTGAAGCACATCCTCAGCCCGGACGGGGTAATCCTCGAGATCGAAAGCGCTGACGTACATCTGCGAGTGCACGACGTTCTTGACCAGCTTGTATGCCGGGTGGGCGCTGTCGGCGGCGAAGAACACGTAGCCCTCGGCGCCCTCGACATCGGTGCGGCGGCCGAACACCGAAACCATGCCGGCCACATTGCCGTTGCCGATGTAGTACTTGCCGCCTGTGGCGCGGAAGCCGTCCTGGCCGTCCGGCGCGAGGAGCATGTCCGTCGAGTAGATGTCGGCGCCGTGGTCGCGCTCGGACAGGCCAAAAGCGAAGACCGCCCCGTCGTCGAGTAGTTGTGCGGCACGTTGGCGGGCGACGTCGTTGTCGCTCTGCCAGATCGGCCCGAGCCCGAGGATCGTGACCTGCCACGCGTACCAGTAGGGCAAGCCGTAGAAGCCAAGGATCTCGTTGAACGCAGCGTTGCGCGCGGTGTCCCAGCGCTTGTCGGGATCGCCGGCCGCGTCCCGCGCCGGAGTCAGGAGCGTCGCGAATACGCGCTCGCGTGCAAGGAACTCGATGAAATCGGCGTACCAGGCGTCGGTACGCGCCTCGGAGGTGAGCCGCGACTTGCCCTTGGCCTCGAACCAGTCGATCGTCGCGCGCAGGACCCGCTGCGTCGCGGGGTCGAACTCGCTGGCGTCGTAGCTGCCAGGGTCCAGCAGGCGGGTGGCGGTGACGGCGACCGTGGTCATGCCGGCAGTGTCTCATGCCGCGTCTTGCCAGGGTCCGACGGCGAGCAGTTCTGGCGTTGGGCGAATGGAGCTAAGCGGACTTCTATCGAACCCCGAGTTGGCCGACGAATGCGCGCATTGACAGAAACGGGCGGCCGCGGCGGTCTACCATCCTGTGGTGGTGGAAGCGCAGGCGAGTGCAGCTGACGATCGGGTGGTGGCGGCGCGTGCCGCGCTCGACCGTCACGAGTGGGGGGAGGCGCTCCTGCTGTTGCGGGCTGCCGACGGCGATGGCCCGCTTGCGGCCGCCGATCTGGACCTCCTCGGCGAGGCGGCGATGTGGGCCGGACACGTCGACGAGTGCCTGGCTGCGTGGGAGAGCGCGTATGCGGGCCACGTGAAGGACGGCGACCGCCTGGCGGCGGCCGCGACGGCGCTGCGCCTCGTGCGCGAGTCTTGGGCGAAGGGCGACGACGCGATCGCGCGAGGGTGGTATCGGCGCGCGAGCCGGATACTGGAAGACGAGCCCGAATGCTCGGTTCATGGCTACCTGGCACAGGTGCAGTGGTTCGGAGCGATGGAGCGTGAGGATTGGGATGAGGCCGTGCGCCAGGCCGAGCGCATGGTCGAGATCGGCGCCGGCGCCGGCGAGGCCGACCTCCAGGCGCTCGGCCTCAGCCGTCAGGGGAACGCGCTCGTGTCTCGCGGAGACGTCGAAGGGGGGCTGGCGCTGCTGGACGAGGCGACAGCCGCAGCGGTCGCGGGCGAGTTGGGTCCGTACGCGACGTTCGTCGTGTACTGCGCGGCGATCGCGGTTTGTCGCGACCTGACCGATTACCGGCGCGCGGCCGAGTGGACGCAGGCGGCGAGGCGCTGGTGCGAGCGCCGTGCGGTGTCAGGCTTTCCAGGCGTCTGCCGGGTCTATCACGCCGAGATCCTGCGACTGCGCGGAGACTGGGAGGCTGCGGAGCGCGACGTGCGCGAGGCCTGCGGGGAGCTTCAGGGTGCGGGCTGGAACACGGTCGCGGGCGCCGGATTCTGCGAGCTGGGTGAGATCAGGCTGCGGATCGGCGACCTCGCGGGCGCCGAGGACGCGTTCTCGACCGCTTACGGGCTTGGCCGCGATCCACAGCCCGGGCTTGCGCTCGTGCGCCTGGCGCAGGGGCGCGCCGACGACGCCGGGGCCGCGCTGGCCCAGGCGTTGGCAGAACGGCCGGAGGATCTGCTGCGCCGCGCACGCCTGCTCCCGGTCGCGGTCGAGGTCGCGCTCGCGCGCGGGGACACAGACGTCGCTGAACGCGCCGCCGGCGAGCTCGATGAGATCGCCGCAAGCTTCGACACGAGCGCGCTGCACGCTGCGTCCGCCTGTGCCCGGGCCGCGGTCGCGCTCGCACACGGCGACGGCGAGGCCGCTCTGCGGTGCGCGCGCGAGGGTCTGCGCCTCTGGCAGGAGATCGAGCTTCCGTACGAGGCGGCGCGGGCCCGGCTGCTCGTCGCTGACGCGCTCGGACTGAGCGGCGAGCACGACGCGGCCGCGCTCGAGTTGCGCACCGCTCACGCCGCGTTCGTGCGCCTCGGCGCCGCGCGAGACGCCAAGGCGGCGGGCGAGCGTCTACGACCCGAAACCGACTCCCCGCCCGCGGTGGCCGGCGCGGCCATTACCAGGACGTTCATGTTCACCGACGTCGTCAGCTCGACCGACCTCATCGGCGTGATCGGCGATGACGCCTGGGCGGCCGCCCGTGGCTGGCACGACGTCGCGCTGCGCGCGCACTTCGCCGCGGCCGGCGGCGAGGAGATCTCGCATGCCGGCGACGGCTTCTTTGTTGCCTTCTCCGAACCGGGGCCCGCGATCGCGTGCGCAGTCGAGATCCAACGCTCGCTGGAGCGCCACCGACGCGAGCAGGGCTTCGCGCTACCCGTACGGATCGGGGTTCACACGGCCGCCGCGGCGCAGACCCCCGACGGGTACGCCGGCCGCGGCGTCCACGAGGCCGCCCGAATCGGTGCGCTCGCCGCAGCCGGCGAGATCCTTGCCAGCGCGGCGACGCTTGGCCACGCGCCCGCCGGCATCGATTCCGAGCCCACACGGGAAGTAAGCCTCAAGGGCCTCGACAAGCCACTGACCGTCGCCGCGATTCACTGGCACTAAGACTGCGCGGGCACTACGCGGAATGACCCCCGGGCCTCGTCAGCTCTGAAGCCGACGCGCGCGGAGTAGCTAACACGTGGCCATGTTGGCCGGCGAGCGAAGCGTCACCTTCCAGCGGAGTCATGTCGTACCCGAGCGAGCGCATGAGCGCTCTCACAGCCGGGCCAGTCGCGTGCAGCTCGCAGATGACCCCCGGCCTGCAGCGCCCGAGCGTCGCGCGCATACCGTCGATTACCTCGAGCTCTGCGCCTTCGACATCGATCTTGACCATTACCGGCGGCTGCACCCGACCCTCCGATACAAGGTCATCGACCGTCACCACCTGCACCGCCACGGCGTGTTCATGCTCCGCTCCGTTCGCCACCAACCTGGAAAACGCCGATGCGCCCGGCGGCACCGCAAGGGCCGCGGTGCGCGGGGCGCTCGACGCTGCACATTCGAGGACTGTGACCTGATCGAAGCCGTTCAGGCGGATGTTGGCTCGCAGCGCCGCGGCTGTCCCAGGCTCCGGCTCGAGGGCGTAGACCCGGCCAGTCGATCCGACACAGCGCGCGGCCAGCAGCGAGAAGAACCCC
>DASZZG010000074.1:0-4189 GCA_035543355.1 Solirubrobacteraceae bacterium
CGACCGTTCTCGTGACCGAATGGCCGGAGTTCGGCGAGCTCTCGTGGGACGAGGTCGCGGAGCGCATGACCGGTAGGCTCGTGGTCGATGGCCGCAACATGCTCGATCCGGCCGCTGTGACCGCAGCGGGCCTCACATACGAGGGGATCGGGCGGCAATGACGACCAGCCGCGGCGCATGCAGGCGCTGATCCTCGCCGGCGGTGAGGGGACGCGGCTGCGGCCGCTGACCTCGACCGTTCCCAAGCCGGTGATCCCGCTGGTCGATCGCCCGTTCGTCTCTTTCATGCTGGGCTGGCTCAAACACCACGGCGTCGACGACGTGGTGCTCTCCTGCGGCTACATGGCCTCCGGGGTGCACAACGCGCTCGGCGACGGCTCGCAGCTGGGGATGCGCTTGCGCTACATCGAGGAGCCGCGACCGTTCGGCACCGGCGGCGCCGTCAAGTTCGCCGAGCCGCTGCTGGAGGAGCGCTTCCTCGTGCTCAACGGCGATGTGCTGACCGATATCGACCTCGCGGCCCAGATCGCCCAGCACGAGCGGACCAACGCCAAGCTGACGCTCGCGCTCGTCGGCGTCGAGGACCCCACCGGCTATGGCCTCGTGCGCGTAGCTGCGGACGGCGCGGTCGAAGAGTTCCTCGAGAAGCCGAGCTCGGACCAGATCGACTCCGACCTCGTCTCGGCGGGCGCCTACGTGCTCGAGCGCGACGTGCTCGAGCTGATGAAGCCGGACACCAACACCTCGATCGAGCGCGACGTCTTTCCCGCGCTGATCGGCGCCGGCCTCTACGGCTATGAGGCCAGCGGCTACTGGCTCGACATCGGAACGCCCGAGCGTTATCTGCGCGCGACCTTCGACATCCTCGAATCCGCGGTCGTCACGGACGTCGGTGCGCGGCTCGGCGCCACATTCCTGCACGTCGCCGACGACGTCTCGAACGACGGGCGCATCGTGCCGCCTGCGCTCGTGGAGAGCGGCTGCAGGATTGGCCCCGGCGCATGCGTCGGCCCGCGCGCGGTGCTGGGCCACGGCGTGAAGGTGGGAGAGCACAGCGTGATCGAGCGCGCGGTCGTCCACCAGGGCGCGGAGATCGGCCGCGGCTGCAAGTTGAGCTGGTGCATCGTCGGAGCGGGTGTGCGGATCGGCGACAACACCCATATCGAGGGCGGTGCGATCCTCGGCGAGGGCGTGACGATCGGCGCCGATAACGTCATCACCGCCGGGGCGCGAATCTTTCCCGGCGTTTCGCTGCCCGATGGAGCGATCAGGTTTTGACGCCGGACGCGCTGGTCAGCGACGCGATTGCGGCCGTCGACTCAAGTGGCCAGCTGGCGGACGTGCTCGACCTTCCCGCGCACCTGCGCGACGCCCTCTGGCGGGTCGAGTCGGCCGGCCTCGAGACGCACGACGCACCCGGCGGACTCGTCGTCGCGGGAATGGGAGGCTCGGCGGTGGGCGGCGCGCTTGCGCGTGCGGCGCTCGGCGACCGCGCTTCGCGGCCGATCATGGCCGCGCGCGACTATGAGTTGCCGCCGGGCACGACGCCCGATGCGACGGTGCTGTGCTCGTCCTACTCCGGCGACACCGAGGAGACGCTCTGCTGCTATGAGGCGGCCGGGGCACTGGGCGCCCGGCGGGTGGTCACCACGACGGGAGGCAAGCTCGCGGCCGCCGCGCGCGCCGACGGCGTGCCGGTGATCCCGATTCCCGGCGGTATGCAACCGCGCGTCGCGGTCGCCTACATGACCGTCGCAGCGCTCGAGGTGGCGGCGCTCAGCGGCGTCGGACCGGGCCTTCACACCGAGATCGACGTGGCGGCCGCGCACGCCGAGCAACTGGTCGCGGAATGGGGGCCGGACGGTGCTTCAGACAACCTTCCGCGCACGCTCGCGCGCGAACTGCACGGCAGCGTGCCCGTGATCATCGGCGCCGGGCTTACGCGGCCGGTCGCCTACCGCTGGAAGACCGAGATCAACGAGAACGCCAAGTCGCCCTGCTTCTCGCACGAGCTGCCCGAGTTCGACCACAACGAGATCGCGGGCTGGGAGGGTGCGCGAGACCTCGGGCGCTTCGCCGCCGTGTTCCTCGACGACTGCGACCTGCACCCGCGGGTGCGCCGCCGGATCGACCTCACGCGAGGCCTGATCGCGCCCGGAGCGGCGGCGTCCTTCGTCGTCGAAGGCCGCGGCGAGAGCCGTACCGACCGCCTCTTCTCGCTGGTGCTGCTGGGCGATCTCGTCTCGCTGTACCTGGCGGTCCTGCGCGGCGTCGACCCGTCGTCGGTCGAGGTCATCGAGCGGCTCAAGGGCGAGCTCGCCCACAGCTAGGCGCAAGCGGCGCGGCGATGGCAGCACCTCTGAGCATCGAGCGGCGCGACGCCGTCGCGCTCGTGACGCTGCAACGGCCGGAGAAGCGCAACGCGCTGTCGATCGAGCTGCGCAGCGAGCTGGCCGAAGCCTTCGCGGCGCTCGCGCACGACGAGCGCATCGCCTGCGCCGTCCTGACCGGCGCCGGCAGCGCCTTCTGCTCGGGGATGGACACGACCCAGTTCGGCGGCGATCGCGCCAACCGCGAGCGGTTGGTGGAGACCAGCACCGCCGCCTTCGACGCCGTGCGCGGCTTCCCCAAGCCCGTGATAGCCGCGGTCAACGGCCCGGCGATCGCCGGCGGCTTCGCGCTCGCGCTGCTGTGCGACCTGCGCCTCGCAGCCGAGACGGCGACCTTTGGCTTTCCCGAGCTTCCGCGTGGAATCCCGCCGGCCTACGCGGCTGCGCGCTCGGTGCTGGGCCCGGAGCTCGCGGCACGCCTCTGCCTGACCGGTGAGCTGCTCGACGCTGCGTCGGCGCTCGACGCGGGCGTGGTCGGCGAGCTGTGCGCGGCGGACCGTTTGCTGGAGCGCGCGCTGGAGCTGGCCGACGTGGTGGCCAACCAGCCGCGGGGCGCCGTGCTCGAGACCAAGCGGCGCATCCTGCTGGACCGCGATCACGCATGGGGAGGGCTCTTCGCGGAGGAGGCGCGGGCCTTTCGCGAGGCCCTTCTGGCGGGCTGAGGGCCGCGCCAAACCTTGACACACTTGTGCTAAGGTTGGCCCGCTCCCATGGATTCCCTGACCATTCACGAGGCTGCGGAAGTCACTGGCTGGTCGGCCCGGATGCTGCGCTACATCGAGCGCAGCGGGCTCGTAGTGCCGCCCCGGTCCGACCACGGCTACCGCCTCTACGGTCCCGCCGAGTTGCAGCGCCTGCGCACCCTGCGCGAGCTGCTCAACCGCTTTGAGGTAGGGCTCTCGGAACTCGGCTTTGCGCTGCGAATGCGCAACGAGCCGGAGCTCAGCCAGGCGACGGGCGAATGGTTCGAGGCGGCGCCGCGACGGCCCGAGGACGTTTCGGCCGAGTCCTGGCTCGACTGGGAGCAGGAAAAGCACCAGAAGCTGCTCGCGCTCGCGGAGACCGCGTAGCCACAACCACGTAACGGAGGCCGCATGACCCCCACAGCCACGCTCACCACCACCGACTTCAAGGTCGCCGACCTTTCGCTCGCCGCGTTCGGCCGCAAGGAGATCCAGCTGGCCGAGCACGAGATGCCCGGGCTGATGTCGGTTCGGCGCGAGTACGCCGACCGCCAGCCGCTCGCCGGCGCGCGGGTCACGGGATCGCTGCACATGACGATCCAGACCGCGGTCCTGATCGAGACGCTGATCGCGCTCGGCGCGGAGGTTCGCTGGGCCAGCTGCAACATCTTCTCGACCCAGGATCACGCTGCCGCCGCGACCGTCGTCGGTCCGGAGGGCACGCCCGAGGAGCCCCGCGGCGTCCCCGTCTTCGCCTGGAAGGGCGAGACGCTCGAGCAGTACTGGTGGTGCACCGAGCAGGCGCTGCGCTGGCCCGAGGATGGCGGTCCCAACATGATCCTCGACGATGGTGGCGACGCCACCCTGTTCGTCCACAAGGGCTTCGAGTTCGAGCAGGCCGGGGAGGTGCCCGATCCCGCCGGCGCCGACTCCGAGGAGCTCCAGGTGGTGCTCAGTGTGCTCGAGCGCTCGCTCAGCGAGGACCCCGAGCGCTGGACGAAGATCGCGTCGGGGATCCGCGGCGTCACCGAGGAGACCACGACCGGTGTCCACCGGCTCTACGAGATGGCCGAGGCCGGCCAGCTGCTCTTCCCGGCGATCAACGTCAACGACTCC
>DASZZG010000075.1:0-6406 GCA_035543355.1 Solirubrobacteraceae bacterium
CTACGCTCACCCCGCGTCAGATTGTCCTGCAACACCGTGACGATCAAATCATCGTTGACCGTCGTCCGCGCCTTCGTCGGCCCACGCCCCGTGTGCTCATGCATCAAATGCACGACCGCGTTAGAAATCCGCAGACTCGTCGAGCCCGTCCTCGGGGAACTCTCGGTGCTGGCCATCGCCAGCCTCCTCATCGCTCCCCTCCGCAATGAAACCGCAACGAGCGAAGGAAGGGAACGCATCAGATCCTCACGCGCGGCACTACCCCGGCGGCTCTGCCCCATCACGGCCCTGACCGCCTCCGAACACGTCCATGACACACGCCAAACGAAGACTCGTCTGCGGCCAAAGTCGGCTAGGAGGCAAACCTGCCTGAAGTCACACTACTCCTCTGGAGATCGGCAGCATTGAGCTATGGCTTGAGCGTTCCTTGCCTTACGCTCGCGGAGGGAGTCCCGCTGCTTCAAGTGCCTCCCCGGGGGCGTTGAACCAGCGAAAGCGCACCGCCTTGCCTCCCTCGACGGTCCATACGTAGCCGTGCTGCCAGTCGACGGCGAGCCCGCTGGCCCGGCCTTCGGCGTGGATCGTCGCCAGTACCACGACGTCCTCGCCCGCGTCTATGAACTCGGTCGGCTCGACGCGCACGTCGTCATATGCGTCCCTGACCTTGGCGAAGCTCTCCGGGCCGTGTCGAATGCCGGGCTCCACGGCATCATGGGGATTTACGTACTCGATCTGGGGGTCCATGAACCCGCGCGCCGAGGTCCCGTTGCGCCACGCTTCGTAGATGCCGCGGACCAGCTCTACATTCTCATGCGACATCGCTCGCCCAGTATGGCGCAAGCAACGCCGGTCATCCCGGGGGCGCCGGCGTTACGCGGCCTGCCGCTGAGCCGGCTGAGCTGGGCTGGCGGCCGGGCCCTTGACGGTCTTCTGGCGCTGACGCTCGGGCGTGATCAGGACGACGCTCCAAGCGAGCCCGAGTCGCCGCAGCGCTCGGATGAACAGTCCGGAGGGGTCGATCTCCCACCAGCGCATCCCGTGGGCAGCCGCGCGCGGGAAGGCGTGGTGGTTGTGATGCCAGGCCTCGCCGAGGGACGGCAGGGCAAGCCAGAAGACGTTGGTCGAATGGTCGTCGACGGCGAAGCGCCGTCGCCCCACGAAGTGGCAAACCGAGTTGATCGACCACGTGATGTGGTGCAGGAAGAAGACCCTCACGAAGCCCCCCCACAGCAGTCCAGTGAGCCCACCGGCGATGCTTCCGCTGATCGCCCACCCGAGTGCGAACGGCAGGGCCAGGCTGAACACGACGAGCGGGACGAAGGCCTTGTTGATCAGGCGCATGCCGCGATCCTCGACCAGCTCCTTGGCATAGCGCGACGAACTCGCCTGGCCCTGCCTGTCGAGCAGCCAGCCGACATGCGCGTGCACGAGGCCGCGCAGGCCCGAGCCGCCCCCGACGTGGGGTGAGTGGGGGTCGCCCTCCTCGTCGGTGTGGGCGTGATGCTTGCGGTGGTCGGCCACCCAATCGATCACGGGACCCTGAACCGCCAGCGATCCGAGGATGGCGAAGACGTAACGCAGCGGGCGGTAGGTCTGAAACGCGCGGTGTGTCAGCAGGCGGTGAAAGCCGACGGTGATGCCCAGCCCGCTTATCAGGTACATCCCCACGAGCAGCGAGAGGTCGGTCAGATCGACGGCCTTGTGCCAGAGGAACACCAACCCGACGAGGAAGGCGATGAACGGCAGGACGACGGCAAGGAGGTTGGCCCTTCGCTCTAGAGGTGTCATGATTTGAGCGTACAGACTGGTTCTGGCAAATTCTTCTGCCAAACACAATGCTCAGAGAGCGAGTTTCTCGTCGAATCCAACAAAGACACCGTTTCCGCACCCCTTTGGCGTGAGCTGGACCCCGCCCTCGGGGAGATCCTCCGTCCCACCCTTCCGGCGCTCGCCGACGAGGTGATCGACGCGGTGCGCCAGAGCGTGCCCGCCTACGCGGACCCGCTGCGCGGCTCCTACGGACGCAACATGCGCGTCGGCGTCGAGCAGGCGCTCCGCGGCTTCCTCGAACTGATCGAGTCAGGCGAGGGGGATTCTCGGCTTCCGGAACGCGAGGTCTATGTCCGCCTCGGTGCCGGCGAGCTGCGCGAAGGCCGCAGCCTCGAGGCGCTGCTCGCCGCCTACCGTGTGGGGGCGCGCGCCGCCTGGCGTGGGCTCGCCGCGACCGCGCAGTCCGCAGGCGTTGCGCCAGCGTCGATCTATCGCCTGGCGGAAGCGATCTTCGCCTACATAGACGAGCTCTCGGGCGCATCGGCGGAGGGCTACGCGCGCGAGCAGTCCAACAGGGCCGGCGAGCTCGAGAGCAGACGCCGCCTGGTGCTCGAGCTCTTGCTGGCCGACCCGCCGGCGTCGGAGGCGGCGGTGACCGAAGCCGCCCGGGCGATCGACTGGCGCGTTCCCGCGAGCTGCGCCGCCCTCTTGATCGATGACGGGGCGACCCGAGTACTGCGGCGGCTGCCGATGGGAACGCTGCACGCCGCCCAGGGCGACCGCCAGCTCGCGCTGATCGGCGACCCGGACGCACCGGGACTGCTCGGCACCCTTCGCCGGGCCGTCGGGAGCGGGCATGCGGCGCTGGGCCCTGTCGTCGAGCCGCGAGATGTGGCACGGTCTCTGCGCTGGGCGGCGCTAGCGCTGGAGCTTCCCGGCACGGCGGGAACTCGTGAGGGCCTCGTGGTCGCCGGCGACCGGCTGCTCGACCTGATCGTCTTTCGCGATCGCGAGCTGCTCGAGGAACTGGCGCGCCGGCGGCTGAGCCCGCTCGCCGGGCTCACTCCCTCCGCGCGCACGAGGCTCCGCCGGACGCTGCTCGTCTGGCTCGAGCATCAGGGCGACGTCGGTCAGACGGCCGCCGCGCTGAGCGTTCACGCGCAGACCGTGCGCTACCGGCTCGGGCAGCTGCGCGAGCTGTTCGGCCCAGCCCTGGCCGAAAGCGACCGTAGGCTCGAACTGCAGCTGGCGCTGCGCAGCGCCGCATCCGCCGACTAGGATCGGCGAAGCCGGCGAGAGACGAGCGGGAGGTGGTGTGACGATGGGCCTGTCAAGCGATGTGCGCGAGCGGCGTGAGGCGATCGTGCGCGAGCACATGGACTCTGAGAACCGGCACGAGTACGACGCGACGATGGCGACCTTCGAGCACCCCCGCTACGAGATCATCGCGACCGGCGACGTGTTCGATGGTGAGGAGGCGGTGCGGGCGTACTTCCTCGAGACGCGGACGGCCTTTCCCGATCAGCGCAACGAGCCGATCGCGCTGCACCACTCGGACGATGCCGTGATCGCCGAGTTCAAGCTGCTCGGCACTCATAGCGGCAGCTTGCGCGGACTACCGCCGACCGGTCGCTCGTTCGCGTGCCGGATGACGGCGTTCTTCATCTTCGAGGGCGATGACCGCCTGGTCTGCGAACGCGTGTACTTCGACGCGGGCACGATCCTGCGCCAGCTCGGACTGGCGCACGATGCGCAGTCGAGCGTCGGTCGGATCGCGACGGTGCTCAACCATCCGCTGACGATCGGCAAAGCGCTCGCGCGGCAGCTCACGCGCCGCTGACGCAGGCCCGTTGCGCGATCAGCGGCCGCCGGCGACGGCCGGCAGGATCGTCACCTCGTCGCCGTCGGCGACCGGCGTGGCGAGCCCGTCGAGAAAGCGGATGTCCTCGCCGCCGACGTAGACGTTGACGAAGCGCCGCAGGTCGCCGCCGTCGGTGATCCGCGATTCGAGGTCGGCGTAGCGCTCGTAGAGCGCGTCCAGCACCTCGCCGACGGTCGTCCCGTCGACGTCGGCCTGCGCGTCGCCTCCGGCGGCGGCGCGCAGCTGGGTCGGAATCTTCACGGTGATCGGCATCAGGCGATCGAGCCGGGCGCTGCCGCCACCGACGCGTCGTCTGGGGCCTGCAAGTGCGCGTTGAACTGCTCGAGCGAGGGCTCGATCTCCCACGTCTCGAAGGTCCCTCGGGCGATATCGATCGTCTTCAGACCCTCGCCGGTGATCGTCAGCACGACGCGTTCGTCGCGATCGATCTCGCCGCGTTCGGCGAGCTTCGCCAGCACGGCGGTGGTCACCCCGCCCGCGGTCTCGGTGAAGATCCCCGTGGTTTCCGCAAGCAGCCGCACGCCGGCGCGGATCTCATCGTCGGTGACCGCCTCGATCGACCCGCCCGTCTTGCGTGCGAGGTCGAGCGCATACGGGCCGTCAGCGGGGTTGCCGATCGCGAGCGACTTGGCGATCGTGTCGGGCTTGACCGGGCGGCAGGTGTCGTGTCCGGCGGCGAAGGCGTTCGCCACGGGCGCGCAGCCGGTGGCCTGCGCCCCGTTCATCGTCGGCACAGCGCCGTCCACGAGCCCCAGCTCGATCCATTCCTCGAACCCGCGCCCGATCTTCGTGAACAGCGAGCCCGAGGCGACCGGGGCGACGACCCGGTCGGGCAGCTGGAAACCGAGCTGCTCGGCGATCTCATAGGCGAGTGTCTTCGAACCCTCGGAGTAGTAGGGACGAAGGTTGACGTTGACGAACGCCCAGCCGTGTTCCGCGGAGATCTCGGTGCAGAGGCGGTTGACGTCGTCGTAGGTGCCGTCCACGGCAACCAGGTTGGTGCCATAGATGCCTGTCGCAAGGATCTTCTGCTCTTCCAGCGAGGCGGGAACGAAGACGTAGGACTCGAGTCCGGCTGCGGCGGCGTGCGCGGCGACGGCGTTGGCGAGGTTCCCCGTCGAGGCACAGGCGAGCGTCTTGAAGCCGAGCTCCTGGGCGCGTACGAGCGCTACCGAGACGACGCGATCCTTGAATGAGTGCGTCGGGTTGGCGGCGTCGTTCTTGACCCACAGCTCGCCCAGGCCGAGCCGCTGCGCCAGCCGGTCGGCGCGGGTCAGCGGCGTGAGGCCGGATGGCAACGATCCGCTGGCGGGACTCGGCGGTGCGATCACCGGAAGAAAGTCGGCGTAGCGCCAGATCGACTGCGGCCCGGCCTGGATTCGCCGCTTCAGACCCGCGACGTCGACGTCCGCCGGCCAGGGCGCATAGACCGCCTCCAGCGGGCCGAAACAGTGCTCGCAGACGAAGACCGCCTCGAGCGGGTAATCAGCCCCACATTCTTTGCACTTGAGCTTTTCAATCGCCATATGAAAAAACCTCCGCCGGGCTGTGGCAGAGGTCACGAAGCGATCGCCCTATCCACATCTCCCAGGCCTTGATTGGTGCCTGTTGGAATTGCCACCGTTCCCGTCCGCGGAGCACGACGGTAGGTTGGCGGGGTTTCATCGGGCCATTCCCTCCACCCCTCTTGATGCGTCCAGCTATGTCATCGAGCGAACTCGACAACACCAGGATACACACCGAACCGACGTCAACGCAAGGGAAGCCGGCAAACTTCTAGAGAACCGCCGTGCGCGCGGAAACGCTGCCGCGCGCCAGCGCGTAGAGGCCGACCGCGTCGGCAACGACCTCCACCGCGGCGACCTTGGCTCCGCGAACGCGGAGGTCGCGTGCGACTTGCGCGACGTATGGAATCCCCGCGGCGAGCGCCAGCGGCCGGCGCGGCGAGGCCGCGGCGCCCAGCAACGCCAGATCGAAGGCCGCCGAGCGTCGCGTGAGGAAGATGCGGCGGTAGAAGAAGCAGCGGCGTAACTCGGGCACGCGCCCGGCGATCGCCGGGAAGTGGCGCAGGCGCGCGCGCTCGGCGATGTAGCCGCCGACGCGCCGCGGGAAGACCGCGTGGTGCACCAGAGCTTGCGCGCTGAAGGCGGTGCGCGCGCCGGCTCGCCGGGCGCTCCAACCGAAGACGACGTCCTCGCCGAGCTCCTTGCCGCCCACCGGCCGTAGCCAGCTCTCGAAGCCCTCCAGGCGCTCAAAGAGCGCTCGCTGAACGAACAGGTTGGCGCTCTCGAACAGCGGGCTCTGAGACGTGACCCAGAGCGTGCGGTCAAACGGTCCCGCCGGCGCTTGCGGGTCGGCATGGACGGCGCCCTGTACGAGATCCGCTCCTTGCATCGCAGCGAGCCCCGCGTCGAGCCAGCCGGGCGACGGCACGCAATCGGCGTCCAGGAACGCGAGCACGCCGGCGCGCGCGCCGCGCGCGCCGCGGTTGCGCGCCACGGCCGGACCGGCCGCGGGCTGCTCGAGCACTCGCGGCGCGATCCGCGAGCCGGCGGCGATAGCGGCGGTGGCATCGCGCGAGCCGTCGTCTACCACGATGACCTCAAACTCGTGCGCCGTTTGCTGGCGCGCGAGTCCGTCGAGCGCGGCGCCGATGGTGGCAGCCGCGTCGCGCGCGGGAACGATCACGCTGCATGCGATCACCGCCTGACCGTAACGCCGAGGACCGGATGGTGTTGTCGTCGCCGTGGCGAC
>DASZZG010000076.1:0-2006 GCA_035543355.1 Solirubrobacteraceae bacterium
AGCGCTTTGCCTTCAACACGGCGATATCGGCGGTGATGGAGCTGGTGAACGAGTGCTCGCGGCTGCGCGACAGCGTCGGCGAAGACGTGCTGCGCTTCGCCGTCGGCACCGCCGCGTCGCTGATCTTCCCGTTCGCTCCGCACTGTGGCGCGGAGGTCTACGAGCTGCTCCATGGCCGCCGCGTGTGGGCGCAGCCGTGGCCGGTGGCCGACTCCGAGCTCTTGCGACGCGACCTGTTCGAGCTCGTCTGCCAGGTGAACGGCAAGGTGCGCGACCGCGTCGAGGCTCCCGCGGATGCGGATCGCGAGCAGCTCGCCGCGCTCTGCCGCGCCCAGCCCAATGTTCAGGCTCACCTCGACGGCAAGGAGGTAGTCAAGGAAGTGGTGGTGCCGGGCAAGCTGGTCAACCTCGTGGTGCGCTGAGCGGACGATGAGCGAGCGTGTCGCTTACGTCGGGGTGATCGGCGCCAGCGATGCCGATGACGCGCTCGCGGCGCTCGCCGAGGGCGTCGGGCGGGCGCTCGGGCGCGCGGGCGCGGCGCTCGTGTGCGGCGGGCTCGGCGGAGTGATGGAAGCCGCCTGCCGAGGCGCCAGGGAGGAGGGGGGACTGACGATCGGTCTGCTGCCGGGATCGGACCGCGGCGGGGCGAACCCCTGGGTTCAGGTGGCGCTGCCAACTGGGATGGGCGAGCTGCGCAACGGGCTGATCGTGCGAGCCGCCGACGTGCTCGTCGCTGTCGGCGGGGGCTACGGGACATTGTCGGAGATCGCATTCGCACTGCGCGCCGGCAAGCCGGTCGTCGGACTCGGCGCGCTTCCGCTTGGGCCGGAGCAGCTCGCGGCGGTCGAGCTGGCGGAGGACCCGGAGGACGCGGTGCTGCGCGCACTCGCGGCTGCCGGCGGCTGAACAGTTTCGTTTCGATCGAGGTGTGACGCGACGCGCTCTGCGGCCTAGCGTGGGCAGATGCCCTCGATCGGCCGCCCACAGCTCGCGGTCTACGTCGCGGCTGCGATCGCGCTGGTCTTGGTCGCCGCCAACTACCTCAACGATCGCGGAGCCTCGCCTTCGTCAGGTCCCCCGTCGGGCCACGCCGCTCGCTCGAGTGAGGCCGCGGCGCCGCTGCGGACGGTCGCCGCCGGCGGATCGACGGCGAGCGATACGAGCGCCGGCGCGGCCGCCGCCTCTGGGCCCGCGGTCGTCCACGTGGTCGGTGCGGTGCACCACCCCGGCGTGTATCGCTTCGCGGCCGGTGCGCGGATCGAGGATGCGGTCAGTCGTGCCGGCGGAGCGACCGGCCGCGCCAACCTCGCCGGGATCAACCTCGCGGCCAAGGTCGTCGACGGTGGGCAGGTCGTCGTGCCTGTCCGGGGCCGGGGCGGCGCGGCGAGTGCGGTTGGTGCGTCTTCCTCGGGCGCGGCCGCCCCGACGGGCAAGGGAGCGAAGGGGGCCAAGGGCGCCGGCGGGGGGTCCCAGGGGCCGGTGAACCTGAATACCGCGACCGCCGAGCAACTGATGACGCTCGACGGGGTCGGCCCGGCCACGGCGCAGAAAATCATCGCCTACCGCGAGCAGCACGGCGCGTTCGGGTCGGTCGAGGACCTCGGCCAGGTCTCGGGGATCGGACCGAAGAAGCTGGCGGTGCTGCGAGATCACGTCGGCGTCTGATGTACGCGGCGCTGTGCGACGTCGTGCGGCGTCACCCGCGCCACCTCGTGCTCGCGGGAGGTGTGGTGGGACTACTGGCGGGGCCGCGTGCTTGGGCGTTCGCGCCCGCCGCCGCCGCGGGTCTGGCGTGCCTGGCCGTCGCGGCCGACGGACGGGTGGTGATGGCCGTTGCCGTGGCGGGGGCCGTGCTGGGTGGCGCGCTCGTAGCTCAAGGCCGCCTGCGGGCGCTCGATCGCTCGCGTCTGCTGCCGCTCCTGGGGCGGAAGGTCGAACTGCGTGGAACGCTGCTCGAACAGCCTCGCACGAGCCCGACCGGGCATGCCTATGCGCTGGTCGAGCTG
>DASZZG010000077.1:0-4626 GCA_035543355.1 Solirubrobacteraceae bacterium
ATCGCCCAGGCGAAGGGGTGGGCCTCGACATAGGCGAACCAGGCGTCGGTCACGGCTGGGACGCGCTTCGCGAGTGTCCCGGGCGCCGTCATTGCATCCGCGAGTGTGCTCAGCAGTTCGTCGCGATGAGCGGCGAGCAGCTCGAGGTAGAGGCTCTTCTTGGAGGGGAAGTGCCGGTAGACGATCGGCTTGGTCACGCCAACCCGCGCGGCGAGCTCGTCGAGCGAGGCGTGGTCGTAGCCGCGCTGCGCAAACAGCTCGCTGGCGGCGACCACGAGCGTTGCTCGGCGCTCGGCCTTCGGAAGTCGTCGGGTGCCAGGTGTCATGTTACTCCTCGGTTACTTATACTCTCCGAACACGACCGAAGGAGCGTCATGAACGAGCTTGTGCACGATCCCGTCCGCCGGCAGCGGCTCGGCTTCTCCCGGGAGGGCGACGTCCTGCACGCCGAGGTCTGGGTCGAACCGAGGGGCGACGTTCCCGCGCACTACCACCCCGCCCAGGAGGAACGCTTCGAGGTCATCGCCGGCAACGTGCGCTTCACGATCGACGGCAAGAGGATCGAAGCCGGGCCGGGAACCCGGCTGGTCGCACCGGTGGGCGTCAAGCACTCGTTTCGCAACACCGGCGACGTCGAGGCGCACCTACAGGTCGAGGTCGAGCCGGCGATGGCGCTCCAGGGCTTCCTCGAGGAGGCAGCGGCACTCGCTCGCGCCGGCCGCTACACCCGCCACGGGCTACCCACGCGGCCAGCAGCGATCGTCGAGCTCGCCGACCTGATGGTCCGCTACTCCGACACGACGGTGATGGCCTTCCCGCCCCGGACGATCCAGCGCCTGACACTGTGGCCGCTCGCGCGCCTGCGGCGCAAGCAGACTTGACGTGGCCGACGAAACGACCCTCAGCTCCTCAGCACGTGCGCGTCGCCGACGCGGCGCGTGATCTTGACGGCATCGAAGTGCTCGAGCAGCGCCTGTGCGAACTTGCGTGAGGTGCCCAGCTCGTCGCGCAGCTGAGCGATCGTGACCGAGCCGTGGCGTTGCCCGATCGCGGTGACTTGCCGCTCCGCCAGGGCGAGCGCATCGCGGTGGTAATGCAGCGTGCGCCCCACCCGGATCGCGCGCCCCGCGGCGCGCAACTCGGCTAGCGCGTCTGCGGGGAGCTCGGAGTCAAGCGGCGGCGCCAGCCCCGCCGCCAGCAGCTCGGCCTCGAGCTCGAGCGCCGCGGGCGACAGCGGTGGCGGGGACACCGGTGGACTCTCCACGGCCGCGGGCGCTACCGGCGGCGGTGGCTCGGGCTCGCCGCGCGACAGCCGCTCGAGCCGCGCGAGCGTGTCGCGGCCGGGGCCGTGCTTGCGCGCCAGCGGATCGAGCACGATGCCGCCGCCGAGCGTGTCCGGCGGAGCGATCCGGCGAACCACGAGCCTGTCGCCGCCGGCGGCGACCAGCGGCTGCTCGAGCCGCAGCTGCCAGAAGCGTCCGCCGAGCTCGGCCACCCGCGCCGGCGTCTCACGCGTCCCGTGATGCACCTGGACGCGATCGCCGTGGCGGGGCCGCAGCGCGTCGGGCAGCTCGAGCGCGACGTCGAGCACGTAGCTCGGCCGCAGATCGGCGGCGGGCGCGGCAACCACATCGCCGCGCCGCAGCTGGTCGACCCCGAGCCCCACCAGGTTGAGCGCCACGCGCTGCCCCGCGGACGCTCGCTCGACGGCCGCGTCGTGGACCTCGACACCGCGGACCCTCGTGCGGCGCCCCTGGGGAAGCACGACCAGGGTGTCGCCGCGTCCGATCGCGCCCGACCACAGCGTGCCCGTCACCACGGTCCCGGCGCCGCGAATCGAGAAGACGCGGTCCACGTGCAGGCGCGCCTCGCCATCGCTTGCGGCGCGGCCCGGCAGCGCCGCAGCGACGCGGTCGAGCGCTCCGCGAAGCTCGTCGAGCCCCTCGCCGCGCGGCGCGCACACGGGCACCACCTCGATGCCTTCGAACAGCTCCTGCGCCTCGCCCGCGGCAGCCGCCGGATCGAGTAGATCGGCCTTGGAAATCGCGACCACGCCGCGGCGCACGTCGAGTCCCCTCAGCACCGCCGCGTGCTCACGTGTCTGCGGCATGACGCCGTCGTCGGCGGCGATCACCATCAGGAAGAGATCGATGCCCGTCGCGCCGGCGACCATCGTGCGCACGAAGCGCTCGTGCCCGGGCACGTCGACAACCGATAGCCGCCGGCCCGACGGGAGTGTCAGCGGCGCGTAGCCGAGCTCGATCGAGATGCCTCGCGCACGCTCCTGCGGCAGGCGATCGGTGTCGTGTCCCGTCAGCGCCGCGATCAGCGCCGTCTTGCCGTGGTCGATGTGCCCGGCGGTGCCGAGAGTCAGCGGGAACTCGCTGGTCAGGCCGGTCACGAGGCGATCGCGGCGATCACCGCCGCGGTTACCGCGTCGGCGTCGTCGTCAGTCAACGTGCGCGGATCGAGCAGCAGCCCACCGTCGTGGATGCGCGCGACGATCGGGGGCTCCGCGCCGCGCAGCCGGCGCGCCAGCGTCTCGACGCCGATCGCGTCGGGCGCAAGGCGCACCGCCGGCCCGTGCAGGTCGAGCAGGGGCAGCGCGCCACCACCGACCTTCGAGCTCGACTGCACGATCTCCGCCGCGATGCCGGCGGCGGAAAGCGCCTCGCGGATGCGCCCGGCGCGCGCCGCGAGCTCGGCTTCCGGCGCGGCGAGCATCGTCAGCGCCGGCAGCTCGCGCAACGCCCGCTCGGGATCGCGATAGAGCCGCAGCGTCGCCTCGAGCGCGGCCAGCGAGAGCTTGTCGATCCGCAGGGCACGCGCCAGCGGATGCGCCCGCGCCAGTGCGATCGCCGCGGCGCCGCCGACGATCACGCCCGCCTGAGGACCGCCGAGCAGCTTGTCGCCGGAGAAGCAGACGAGCGCAGCCCCGGCAGCGACCGAGCGCCGCACGGCAGGCTCGTCCGCGAGCGCATCGAGGCCGTCTGCGAGCACCCCCGAGCCGACGTCGTCGATCACCGGCACGCCGAGCGCGCAGAGCGCCTCGATCGCGACGTCCTCGACGAACCCGAGCGTGCGGAAGTTCGACGGGTGGGCGCGCAGGATCGCCCCGGTCTGCGAATCGAGCGCCTGCTCGTAGTCGGCGAGCCGAGTGCGATTGGTCGTGCCTACCTCGACCAGCCGCGAGCCCGACTGCACGATCACGTCGGGGACGCGGAAGCCGCCGCCGATCTCAACCAGCTGACCGCGCGAGACGACGATCGACCGGCCCGGGCCGCCGAGCGCGGCCGCGGCCAGCAGCGTGGCGCCCGCGCAGTTGTTGACCGCCAGGGCCGCCTCGGCGCCGGTCAGCTCGACCAGCAGCTCCCGCACGTGCGCCTGACGTGAACCGCGCTCGCCGCTCGACAGTTCGAGCTCGAGGTTGGAATAGCCGTCGGCGGCACGGGCTATCGCCTCGCGCGCGCTGTCCGCCAGCGGCGCGCGGCCGAGATTGGTGTGCAAGATCACGCCGGTCGCGTTGATCACCCGTTGCAGCGATGGTTGCTCGGCGGCGCGCAGCGCGGCGCGGGCACGCTCGAGCAGATCGCGATCGTTGGGCACAGCCGCACCGGGCGCACTCAGCTCGTCGCGGCGCGCTCCGATCGCCGCCCGTGCCGCCGCGACCGCCAGCGCATGCGGCGCCTCGAGCTGCGCCGCCAGTCGCTCGACCGACGGCAGCTGCCTCAGCGGCCCGGGGGGCTCCCTGTCACCCACTCCGCGCCCTCCCGCTTCCAGATCGGAGCCTCGGCCTTGATCCGATCGATCAGCTCGCGCGCGCCCGCGAACGCTTCCGCGCGATGAGCCGCCGAAACCGCCACCGCCACCGAGGGCTCACTCAACGCGACCGTGCCGACACGGTGCTCGGCCGCCGCCGCGCACAGCCCGTGGCGCTCTATCGCCTGCTCGACGATCGCCGCCAGGCGCGGCTGCGCCATCTCGACGTACGCCTCGTAGTGGAGCTCTTCGACCTCGCGTGTCACTCCTTCAAAGGTCACGATCGCGCCGGCGCGCGGATCGCGGACGAAAGCCAGCAGGCGATCGAGCGACAGCGGCTGATCGGTGATCGCGGCGTGGGACTGGCGGGCGTCGACGGCGCCGCCGGAGACCGGCGGTATCAGTGCCAGCTCGTCGCCGGCGTGCAAGGGCGCGTCGGCGCGGGCGTACTCGCGGTTAATTGCCATCACCAGCGGCAGGCCGCCGGCGAGCGCGCGCAGCTGGTCGGCCTCGAGCGCGTCAGAAACGCTCGCACCCTCCGGCAATTCGAGCTCGAGCTCGGATCTGCCGGCGCGCTCGCGCAGCATGGCGAATAGGCGGATGCGTACGACCATCGCGCCGCCAAGGCTACGCTAGCGGGCGTGCTCGGCCACGCCTGGATCGCCGCCGCGCGCCTACGCCGCAGGCTCGGCCGGGCGCGGCCCGTGCGCTACGACGAGCTGCTCGCCCGCCATGCCCCGGGGGCATCGTTTGCCGATATCGGCTGCATGTGGAGCGTCGACGGGCGCTACGCATTCATGGCCGAGCGGGCCGGCGCCACGAGCGTCACGGGGTGCGACGTGATGGCGCCGACCGCCGCGTTCGAGG
>DASZZG010000078.1:0-2844 GCA_035543355.1 Solirubrobacteraceae bacterium
TTGTGCAGCCCCTGCTCCAGCCATTCGCGCTTGCGGTGGCGGCGGTGATCGTTGCCGGAGAAGGTCGTCGAGAGGGTGTACTTGTCCTCGAGCAGGCCGCTCGACGTGGGGACGCGTGCCATCACGCCCGCGCCGGTGCTCTCCGCCAGCTCGAGCAACTCCGCCCCTGGTTCCTGCTCGAGCAGGTTGTAGACGGTCTGAAGCGACGCGATTTGGTGCTCCTGCAGCGCTCGGACACCCTCGTCGCGCCAGCCGATCGCGGGGCCCAGGGCGACGCCGAAGTGACGGATCTTGCCCTCCGCAACCAGCAGCTCGAGCTCGGCGAAGAGGTCATGGCGCTCGATCGCGTCCATCCGCGGGTTGTGCAGTTGGTAGAGGTCGACGTAATCGGTTTGCAGGCGCCGCAGGCTCTCTTCGAGGGCGGCGCGCGCATGCTGCGGCGAGAAGTCCTGTGGTCGCTCGGATTCCGAGTGGCCCTCGCGTTCGTGCTGTAGCACGTAGCCGAACTTCGTCGACAGCTGCAGCTGGTCGCGGGGGGTGCTCGCGCGCATCAGGGCGGCGCCGACGATCTCTTCGTTGGCGCCCTGACCGTAGGCGTCGCCGGTGTCGAAGAACGTGATGCCGAGTTCGAGCGCTCGACCGATCAGCGCGTCGGGCTCGTCGGTCTGACCCCACCAATCGGAGCCGAGCGCCCACGTCCCGAAGGCGATCGCCGAGGTCTCGAGACTCGTGCCGCCGAAGTTGCGCCGCTGCATCGGCGTCAGTCTACGCCGACCTTGCGCCTGCGTATGCTTGCCGGCGCGTGCGCTCTCCGGCCGCCAAGCGCCCGAAGCTGGCCGCTTTTCTGCTCACCGGCGGGGGCTGGCCGTACCTACTGACGCCGTTCATCCCGGCCGCCGTCGCGCTCGAGTTGAGCCACGCCGGCGCCGTTGGGATCTTCGTCTCCTCGGCGCTCGGCGTGGTGCCGACAGCGGCGCTGATGGGTCGCGCGACGGAGGAGCTGGCAGCGCGGTCGGGGTCGGTCGTCGGCGGCCTGCTCAACGTCACGTTCGGCAACGCGCCCGAGCTGATCATCGCGTTCGTCGCGCTCGGGGAGGGGCTCCACGAGGTGGTCAAGGCCTCACTCGTCGGCTCGATGCTCGGCAACGTTCTGCTCGTGCTGGGAGCGGCGCTGACGGTCGGCGGGCTGCGCAACGGCCGCCAGCGGTTCGATCGCAATGCCGCGGTGGCGCAGTCGTCGCTGCTGCTGGCGGGCGCGGCCGCGTTCGCGCTGCCGGCGGTCCTGGCACTGGCCCAGGGTGACCACCTGCCGAGTCCCCGCGCCGAGCGCGTCAGCTTCGGTTCGACGCTCCAGGTCGTCTCGCTCGTCATCGCGGCGGTGCTGATCGCCTGCTATGTCGTCGGGTTGCTGCGCTCGCTGCGTCAGACCGGCGGATCGGCCGCCGCGCCGACGCACATGCTCGAGCAGGAGAGCTCATCCCCGCCCTGGAGCACGCGGCGCTCGGTCACCGTGCTCGCGCTTGCCGGCATGGCCGTTGCGCTGATGTCGGAGATCCTCGTCGGCTCGGTGGCGGCGACGGCGCGCCAGGCGGGCTTGAGCCAGTTCTTCATCGGCGCGATCGTCGTCGCGATCGTCGGCAACGCCGCCGAGCACTGGGTCGCGGTGCTGGTGGCCGCGAGGAACAAGCTCGACCTCGCGATCGCCATCGCGGTCGGGTCGAGCGTGCAGATAGGCCTGGCGATGGTGCCGCTGCTCGTGATCGCGTCGTTCTTCGTCGGCCCGTCGCCGATGGCGCTCGTAATCAACGGCTACGAGCTGGGCGGGGTCCTGCTCGCCGCGGTCCTCGCGCGGGCGGTCGCCGGGGCGGGAACATCGACCTGGCGGCGCGGGGCGCTGCTGCTCGGCTGCTACGTGGCGCTCGGCGTTGCCTTCGCGCTGGTCTCCAAGACGTCCTGAATCACTCGCGACCTACCTCTTGGTCGTCGCGCTCGAGCTCGTCCGGATGGTCGTCGCCGTCGTCGGTGATCGACTCCGGGCCGCCGGCGTGGTAATGGACCTGGAAGTCCTCGAGCAACTGGTCGCGGCGGTCGGCCTCGACCGGGACCTCGTCGGAGATCAGCACCCACTCGGCGCCCTCGAACTCCTCCATGTTGAAGATCTCGGCGTCGAGCTCGGGCGAGTCGTCGACGATCAACAGCACCTCGGTCTGAGGGTTGAAGTAAGTCCCGGGGCGGATCGTCAGCTCGTCGAGCGCGTATCGGCGTCCGTCGCTCATGCACGCAGACTAGTGGGGTCGCCCACTAGCTGCCAAGCTCGCTCAGCTGGCGGTCGACCTCCGTCTCCACGTCGAGCGCCGGCTTGCCGGCGCGCTCGCGGCGTGCATTGCGCGCGATCACCAGCTGACGGACCTCCGCGCGGAGCCCGGGGTCGATCGCCGGGGCGGTCAGGCGGGCGAGCTCTCGCTCGACGTCGAGCGGCTGCTCGCCGCGCCGCTCGCGGCGCGCGTTGCGCGCGCCCAGCAGCTGACGGATCTCGTCATCGCGCTCGCGCGCGGTCGCGCCGCTCGAGGCCGCCCGCGGCGGTGGTTGATCACGCTCGTCGCGCAGCGAGAACATGCCGCGTCCGATCTGGTCGTAGAGCCGGCCGGACCCGATGAAGGTCAGCAGCGCGATCACGCTGGCGGCGGCGACAACTACCAAGATCACGATCCCGAAGGCCTCTTGCACTGACTACAGTCTTACCCATGTGGCGATGTTTCAGGCGTACGACGCTGGCTCCGCGACGCCCGATCCTCTTCCCCCAGCAATATGCGCTGGCGCTCGTCACGCTGATCGTGCTCGGGG
>DASZZG010000079.1:0-12647 GCA_035543355.1 Solirubrobacteraceae bacterium
GCAGGGATCGGCGCATGGACGATCGAGAAGCTCGCGCTCCACGGCCAGGGCCGCATGGACCAGATCCCCGCGGGCGACCTCGCCTTCCTCAAGCTGGTCGGGCGCATCCGCAGCGGCGGCGATCCGTGGGCGCGCGCGACCGAGGACGAGGTGCGCGAGTTCTTTGAGCCGTACGCGCCGTGGGCCGGCCTCGCCGGCGCCCACGCGCTGCACCTCGGCGCCCAAGCTGCCGTCGCTAAAGCCCCTGGCCGGCGAGGAACTCGTTCGTCGACGCGTCCTGCGCCCGGTCGGGCTGCCTGAGCAGTCCACCGGCCTGCATCCAGTTGACGTAGGCCTTCCACTGATCTGAGTCCTGGTAGCCGAACGGGTGGCCGGCGGCCGGGAAGAACGCCGGCAGCGACGCCTTCACCTGCGCCAGCGACAGCTTGGAATCCAGTCCCTTGTTCGCCTTGACGAGCGCCGCCGTCGCGCGCGCCGGGTCGCGCCGCGCGAGCGTGTAGCCCTGGCCGATGGCGCGCACGAACCGCCGCACCTTCTCGCCCTGCTTCGGCAGGTCGTCCTGGCGCGCCACCAGCACCAGCTCGTTGTACGTCGGCACGCCCGCGCGCTCGATATGGATGATCGTCGGATGCTTGCCGCGCTTTGCGAGGTCGATCGCCTCGACGTTCCAGTACGCGCCGAGCGTCGCGTCGACCTTGTGCGAGAGCAGCGCGGGCACGAGGTTGAAGCCGACGCTCACCTCCTTGACGCCGGTGATGTGCGCGCCCGCCTCGATCGTCTTGAGGTACGCCGACTGGTAGGGGATGCCGGCCGTGCCGACAGTCTTCCCCGCCAGGTCGGAAGGCTTCGAGACGCCGCCGTTGGGCAGCGCGATGATCGCCGTCAGCGGCGTCTGCACGATCGCCCCCACGGCCACGACGCGCAACCCGCGGTCACGCGCCAGCAGCACCTCGGGCTCGTAGGAGATCGCCAGATCGGCCTTGTGGGCGGCGAGCAGCTTCAGCGGCGCGGCCGGATCGGAGGGCGTTCGCAGCTGGACGTCGAGCGCGACGCGCGAGAAGTAGCCCTCCGCCTGGGCGGCGTAGATCCCGACGTGGTCGGGGTTCGGGAGATAGTCGAGCACGACATCGAGTCGCTGTGTGTGCCGGGGCCCAACGACGTTGTGCCTGACCCCGCAGCCGGCTGCCGCGGCGCACGCGATCGTCACTGCCAGCGTCATTGCGGTCGCCCGAAGGTTTCGTCTCATGTCCTTTGATCTCCTCTGACTCGATCGGCCCATGGCAGGGTGTGTCGCTCCGCGAGCGTAAGTCCGGCGAATAGCGCGATCCCGAGCGCCGCCAGCAGCACAACCGCGGCGTAGGCGCGCGCCGTGTCGAGCTGGGGAATCGCCTGGAGCAGCAGATGGCCGAGTCCGTCGCTCGAGCCCGCCTGCTCGGCGAGGACCGCTCCGATCACCGCCACCGCAACCGCCACCTTGGCGCCCGAGAAGAGGCCCGGCAGCGCCGCCGGCGCCTCGACGCGGCGCAGCGTCTGCGCTCGCGACGCATCCAGCGTGCGCATCAGCTTGAGCAGCTCGCGATCGACGCCGGCGAGGCCGTCGAGTGTCGTGACGGCGATCGGAAAGAAGCAGACGAGCGCAATGATCACCAGCTTGGGGCGGATGTCGAAGCCGAGCAGGAGCACCAGCAGGGGCGCGATCACGACGATCGGGATCGCCTGCGAACCGACCAGCAGTGGATACAGCGCGCCGCGCAGCGTAGGCGACAGGTGCATGGCGAACGCGCACAGCACCCCCAGCACAAGCGCGACGGCGATTCCCAGCAGGACCTCCCCGCCGGTGACTGCAAGGTTGTGCCACAGCAGCGAGCGATCGTCGTAGAGCGCGCTCGCCACCTGGTCGGGCGCGGGCAGGATCAGCAGGTCGATCGAACCCAGCCGCGCGAGCGCCTCCCAGCCGCCGAGCGCGATCAGTACGAGCAGCGCGGCGCGCATCAGGAAGGGACTCCGAGGGCGTCGAGTGCGCGCTCGCGCAACGCGAGCACGGCGGGATCGGTTCGTCTGCGCGGACGCGAGAGGTCGATCGACAGCTCGGCGACCGCACGTCCCGGTCGCGGTGCCAGCACGATCACGCGGTCGCCCAGGACGACAGCCTCCTCGACGTCATGCGTCACCAGCAGCACTGTGCGCGGCTCGCGTGCGAGCGCCGACTCGAGCCAGCGCTGCATTTCTTGCCGCGTGAGCGCGTCGAGCGCGGCAAACGGCTCGTCGAGCGCGAGCACGGGCTTGCCCGCGAGCAGCGTTCGCAGGAACGCGACGCGCTGGCGCATCCCGCCCGAGAGCTCGTGCGCCATCGCGTGCTCGAAGCCGCCCAGCCCGAACTCGGCGAACGCCGGCAGCGCGCGCGCGCGCGCCTGCGCCCGCGACGCGGGGTGCGCACCCACGCGCAGCGGCAGCGCGGCGTTGTCGAGCGCCGACAGCCACGGCAGCAGCAGGTCGCGCTGGGGCATGTAGACGGCAGGCGGGGAGCGGAGCCGGCCCGCGTCGGGCTGCTGGAGGCCGCAGGTCAGCTCGAGCAGCGTGCTCTTGCCGCAGCCGCTGGGACCGACTACCGCGACCAGCTCGTGCTCGGCGACGCGCAGCGAAAGCCCCTCGAGCGCGGTCACCGGCTCGCGCCGCGCCCGCCGCCGGCCGCCGCCCGCGAAGCGCCGCGTGACGCCTTCCAGCTCGATCGCCGCTGAGCTGTTGACAATGCGAGGCTCCTGGACGGAGGCCTCGAGAGCAGTCTTCATCGCTCCCTCCGCGGGCATTACCCCACAGGTTCAAAGGGTCTACGCCGGGCGGTGCACTACCCGATGGGCGCTATCTCAGCCGGCTGCCCGCCAGCCCCCCTGGTGTGTTCGTGCCGCGATCCTAGCGCGACGACTGACTACTGCGGCACCAGCGGGCGCGTCAACGCCTTGACGAAGTCCTCGAGCTGGCTCGTCGTCCAGCACTCGAACGCGGTGCAGTGCTGCTCGTACGCGGCGATCACGGAATCGCCGTAGTTCCAATAGAGCCGCGGCTCGGGGTTGAGCCAGAAGGTGCGTCCCGCCTTGTCGGCGACCAGCGCGAACGCGTCGGCGCGAGGGTCGCGTCCGTTGGTGCGCGCATCGCCCAGCACGATCACCGTCGCCCTGGGGTGAAGCTCGTCCACGACCAGGTCGAGGAACTCCGTCCAAACGCGGCCGTAGTCGGTGTAGCCCGAGATGTCGGCTACGCCTGCGTCCTTGCCGATGCGCTCCGACACGCCCTTGAACGAGCGTTCGCGCTCGAAGATCTCGGTGACCTCGGAAATGCGCTCGATGAAGACGAACGAGCGCATCTTGCGGAACGAGTCGTGCAGCGCGTGCAGCACGCTGAGGAAGAAGACCGACGCCGACGTGACCGAGGTGGAGACGTCGCAGAGTACGAAGATCTCGGGCCGCTTGGGGCGGCGCGGACGGTATTTCAGCACCACCGGCACGCCGCCGGTCTGCAGCGAAGCGCGCATCGTGCGGCGGAAGTCGACGTGAGCATGACGGCGGTGGCCGCGTCGTTCCTGGCCCTGGGTGGCGAGCCGGCGCTTGAGCTGCGCGACCACTCGATGCACCGCCGCCAGATCCTGGAGCGGGCCGCTCGGCAGGGCGCGATCGAGCTCGTTCAGCGGCCGCGCGGGGGGCAGGCGCTGGGAGCGCTCGATCGTGTCGCGCTCGAGCTCGCGCCGCAGGTGCGCCTCGAACGCGCGCAAGGCCTCGCGCGGGAGCGTCCGCGCGCTGCCGGCGCCTTCGCCCTCGGGTTGGCGGGGATCGGAGCGCAGGCCGAGCGCGCGGCGGATCCGCTGGACGTCGACCCCGATGACGCCCGAACCCTCGCCCTGGCGGCCGAATGCGGCGATCGCGAGCCGCGCAAGGTCGCGCATCGCGCCCTCGTCGCCCGCTGCGATCGCGGCCGCGATCCGCTCGCGCAGCTGCTCGAGGTCGATCTGGGCGGCGGCGTCGTCCATCGCTCCCTGCTCGGAGATCTGCTCGCGTAGCGCCTGCGCCTCGGTCGCGCGGAAGAAGAAGCGGTCGAAGACGATGTCGAACACGCGCCGGTCATCTGCCGACTTGGCCAGCGTCGCCGCCAGCGCCTCGCGGAAGTCCACGCGCTGCGCCCAGTCGATCTCGCCGAGCGCGGCGAATGAGTCCAGCAGCTCCGAGGTACCGACTGCCAGGCCCTCGCCGCGCAGCGCGTCGGCGAACTCGAGGATGCGCGCCGCCAGGCCCTCAGTCGCATTCGGCGGCGCGAGCTCGGCAGCCACTCGGATCAGGCCGGCGTGGCGCCGCCGGCGGCCAACTCTTCGAGACGGACGCCCACCCGTTCGGCGACGACGTCGATGTCGGTGCGGTGCTTGACGATGATCGACATCGTGTCGTTGAAGGTCTTCGAGTCGATGTCCTGCGCGCCCAGCAGCAGCAGGGCGCGCGCCCAGTCGATCGACTCGGCGATCGAGGGCGGCTTCTTGAGGTCGAGCGCTCGCACCATGCCGATGATCTCGACCAGCTTGCGCCCGACCGTCTCCGGCAGCTCCGGCGTGTGTAGGCGGACGATCTCGAGCTCGTGCTCGAGCTCCGGGTAGTCCAGCCAGAGATAGAGGCAGCGGCGCTTGAGCGCCTCGGTCAGCTCACGCGAGTTGTTCGAGGTCAGCACGACCACCGGCTGGGTGCGCGCGTCGATTCGCCCCAGCTCGGGGATCGAGATCTGAAAGTCGGACAGCAGCTCGAGCAGCATCGCCTCGAACTCCTGATCGGTCTTGTCGATCTCGTCGATCAGCAACACCACCGGGTCCTCCGAGGAGATCGCGGTCATCAGCGGCCGCGGCAGCAGGAACTCCTCGCCGAAGATGTCCTCCTGCACGTCGTCCCAGCTCGTGCCGGCGGCCTCGGTCTGGATTCTCAGGAGCTGCTTGCGGTAGTTCCACTCATACAGCGCCTTGGCCTCGTCGAGGCCCTCGTAGCACTGCAGGCGCACGAGCGTCCGCCCGAGGTAGCTCGCCAGTGACTTCGCGAGCTCGGTCTTGCCGACGCCCGCCGGTCCCTCGACCAGGACCGGCTTGCCCAGCTTGGCGGCGAGGAAGGACACGAGCGCCGTCGAGCTTCCCGGCAGGTAGCCGACCTCGCGCAGTCCGTCGGTGACTTCCTTGACTGAGTCGGGCAGACGGTCCATCGGACTGGAATGATAGGTGCCTGTCCCTGCTCGCCCTCTTGCCGCTCGCGCTTCAGGGCGCGCCAAACCCGACGCCGGACTTCCGCACGAGTCCGACGCCGTTCATCCTGCTGAGCGTCGCCGGCTTCGTGATCGGCGTGCTCGGCCACATCACGCAGCTGCGCCTGCTGGTGATCGTCGGCATCGGGATGATCTTCCTCGGCACGTTCGTGCTGCCCGTGCTGCTGTACGTGCTCCACGTGTAGGCGCTCAGCCCGACGGGGGCGTGCCGCCGCGGTGAGCGTCGTCGAGCGTCAGCTGGCCGGGCGGAGACTGCGGCAGACGCTGCGTCTGGGCCGTTGGCGGCAGGGACGGCGGGGATGGCGGGGGCGGACGCGGCGGAGGGGGCGGCTCGGCGACGGGTAGCGGTGGCTCGGGCCGATGGGCGGCGCGGACGCGCCAGCCGGCCATCGCGAGCGCGACGGCCGCGATCAGGCCGGCGAAGATGCCCCAGTCGACCCCATCCACCCCTGGCGGCCGGTCAAACACCATCCGGTACAGGATCAGCACGCAGGCCCAGCAGCCGGCGACGAAGATGACGCTTCCGTCCCCGCCGGGGAGATGAAACGCGCGTCCCTCGGAGCGAGTGAACAGCAGGAACAGCACGCCGACCGCCACCAGCAGCACCGCGGCCTCGACGAACGTGAAGGCGGTGATCCCGGAGATCGAATGGCTGACCGTCGTGGGCTTGTTGTTGACCACGAGAGCTGCCGGCCGGACGTACCAGGGCAGGAACATCGACACGAACAATCCGACCGCTGCGGCCACCACGAGCCGCTGTTCGCCCTGGAGTCCACGCAGGTCGCGGCCGATCCTTCCAGCGACCTTCGTGGGGCGGTCGACCGCCGGGTTACGGGCCATCGCGAGTCATGCCGGGGCCTTCGCCGCCGCGCCGAGGCGCTCCATCAGCACGTCGGCATCGTGGTCGGAGACGGCGCGGATCTGGCCCTGGAACGCAAGCTTCCAATGCTCGCGCGGCCACTTGGCGATGTGGTCGAGCTGATCGACCAGCTGCTCGGCGGCGATCCACTCCTGGTCCTCGAGCACGATCTCGGGCTCCGTCTCGAACCGCCACGGGTATGGGTCGGGCTTTCCCGGCTTGCCCGGCCAGACGGGCGTGCGGTCCTCGTAGAGCTCCCCGGTCACGCGCACGCTGGCGGCGAACGCCATCGCCCGGGTGAGGTAGAAGACGATCCGGTCGCCGCGCTCGATCTCCAGCGCCTGGTTGCGGCGGCGCTCCTTGAGCCCGATCAGCGCGAACCCCCGCTCACGCGTCGCGGCGAAGTTCTCCGGCGAGCCGGTGAGGATGTGGGTCCGCCGGCTGTGGCGATCTGGCTCGGGCATCGGCCTCGATTCTACGCGCGAGCCCCGTTTCGACCTCGCGGACTGCTGGCATGATTGCTTCAGGTACCGCAGATGACCTGGCTGGATGTCAGAGGAGGCAGGCAGATGAAGTCGATTGAGCGTTGGACGCGAATCGGATTGCTGGCGATTGGAATCCCGGGCCTGATGGTCGGTCTCTGGATCCGGCTGGCGCCGCACAACTTCTACACCGAGTTCCCGGGCTTCGGGCGCCATTGGGTGGCCGCGCTGGGACCCTACGACGGCCACCTCATCACCGACTACGGGGCCGCGGCCGTCGCGCTTTCGGCGGCGCTGATCTTCATCGCCCTGAGGCCGAGCGCGCGGGCGCTGCCGGTGATCCTTGGAGCCTTTCTGCTGGCGACGATTCCTCACTTCCTCTACCACGCCGTCGCCACGCATGCGCTCTCGACTGGCGACAATGTCGCCAACCTCGCGTTGTTGGGTGCCGAGGTGGCGATCCCGGCTGTCCTGCTGGTGCTCTATCTACGTGCCGGCGCCACGCGGCCTCTGCGGGCGTCCGCCGCCGATCCCGGTGTGAACGCGCGCATCGCGCTCGCGCCGGAGAAGGGCCTGCTGCGCCGGATGGCCTACCGCTCTTCGCGCAAGCAGCTGCAGATGGTGACCACTCCAATCGCAGTGACCGCCCACCACCCCGCACTGCTCGCCGGCTATGGAGCATTCGAGCTCGCGACGCAGAAGGCGACGCGTGTGGATGAGCGGCTCAAGGAGCTCGCCGTGCTTCGCAGCGCGATGCTCGCCGGATGCGAGTACTGCGTGGACATCGGCTCGGCCCTAGGCCGCCGCTCGGGTATCTCAGACGACGAGCTGCGGGACCTGATCAGCTGGCGCGAGAGCCCACGCTTCTCAGAGCTCGACAAGCTTGTGCTCGCCTATGCCGAGGCAATGACACGCACGCCCGTGGAGGTCCCGGACGAGCTGTTCGAGCGCCTGCGCGCGCAATTTGACGAGGCGCAGCTCGTCGAGCTGACATCGGCGATCGCACTCGAGAACTACCGCGCGCGCTTCAATTGGGCGTTCGGCATCGGCGCCGACGGCTTCTCCGAGGGCGCCTACTGCGTGCCGCCCGAGCGCGCAGCGGCCGCCGAGCCAAGGCAGGCCCGCGAGCTTTCCAGCGCCTAGACCGGGCGAGGCCCTAGTGGGCCGCCCCGCAATGATGCACCCGAAACCGCGGCCCCAGATCGTCGCCATGCGGCGTCCTCGGACACCCTGAATGGCGCTGCCATTCAGGGGTCCTGCGTCCTTGCCTGACGACGCCTGGACCTCGCAGTTTCAGGCACAACATTACGAGACGACCCACTAGCCCGCTACGAGATCGGGATGTCCTGGATGTCCGTGGGTTCGCTCGGGCGGCGCCGATCGAGGCGGTCCACGGACCAGTCGATCAGCGTCCGCAGGAGCAGCAGCAGCTCCTTCACCAGCTCCACGATCTGGCGTTGCAGGTCCTCGGGAACGAGCCCGCGCACGATGTCGGCGATCGCCAGCAACGCCTGAAGCTCGCGGTCGCCGGGGCGCTCGCCGCCGTCGGGCGCCGGCGTCGCCCAGCCGCGTGCGGGAGCCCCGCGGGACGTCGTCGCCGAGGCGGCGGTGGCCTGGTCGGCCACCCGCTGGGCCGCGTCGCGCGCCTCTCGGATGCGCTCGCGCAGCGCTTCGAGCGCGTCGTCGTGCAGCGGCTGCTCGCTCACGCTGCGCCGTTCCCGCCTGCACGTTGGGCCACGGAGCCGTTCTCGAACGTGACCTCGAGCGCTCCGTCCGCGAGGCGAGCCTGCGTCGCACGCAGCGCCGCGAGCGCCGGTGGAAGCATGATCGTGCGCTTCTGGCCGTCGACGCCGACGATCAGCTCGAGCCCCAGCTGCTTCAGCGAGATGTCGCCGCGCTGGGCGAACGGCAGCTCGATACGCAAGTGGGCGCTGTCGCGCTCGACGCGGAGCTCCTGCGACAGCGAGCTGTAGAGCACGGACGCGGGGTCACAATCGGCAAACAGGGAGCCGGCAAGGCGGTCGAGCATCTGCTCGCCCACGACCTCCTGCTCGAAGAACGGCGCGCGCAGCACCGGCACGGGGGCGAAGCCGGATTCCACCAGCGCCAGCTGCTCGTGCTGGTGGGCGCGCCAGGAGTCGAAGTACGTGCCGTCCAGCTCGGGCGGAAAGATCCGGTTGACGATCACCGCGTCGGTCAGGAAGCCGTACAGGTTGAGGTAGGTGAAGGTCCGCATCGCCTCGGCGATCACCATTCGGTCGGGCGTCATCACGAGGCGCACCGAGACGTGCTCGCGGTCGCGCAGAATCTCGTGCATCGCGATCAGGTTCTCGATCAGGCGCCGCACATCACGCACGACTCCGGGCCCCGGGAGGGGCACGTCGAGCAGTCCGCGGGCGATCGGCGCGGCGGCGGCGAGGATCTGCTTCTCCCAGGGAAAGACGCGCTCGAGCCACCAGCGCGCGACGTCCGGAAAGGACAGCAGGCGCAGCGTCTCGCCGGTCGGGGCGCAGTCGACGACAATCGCGTCGAACTCTCCCGAGTCGTTGTGGCGCTTGAGCTGCAGCAGCGAGAAGAGTTCATCGGCGCCGGGCGGCACCGTCAGCTCCTCGGCGGAGATGCGATCGACCCCCTGCTTCATCAGCATCTCGCCGAGCCACTCCTGCATCGCCGCCCAGTTGGCCTCCATCTCCCGCTGCGCCTCGACCTGCTGGCCGAAGAGCCGCTCCGAGACCGCGGTCGGCCGGTTCGTCAACTCCGCCTGGAGCACATCGGCCAGCGAGTGTGCGGGGTCGGTCGAGAAGACGAGTGTGCGCAGCCCGGCGCGCGCGCATTCGCGTCCCGTCGCGGCGGCAACCGACGTCTTGCCGACGCCGCCCTTGCCCGTATAGAGGATCGTTCGTGGGGCCACTGCTGCAGCAGGCTATCGACGCGGGCCATCTGGCCATCGCCGGCGGCGGTTATCGCTTGATGCGTGTGGGAATGTGCTGAAGCTCCGCCGCGAAACGCTGTGCCGTGTCGCAGTAGAGGGGGGTGCCCGTCCTGCGGCAGAGTCCTCGCAGGAAGTTGGTCAGCAGGCGGTGGTAGGAGACGTCGGAGTCCGAGTGCTGGTCATACAGCGACCAGTCGCCCGTGTCGTAGCTCGGCAGCTCGAGCAGCGCCTCGGCGTTGCCGGCGTCGAACAGCGCCCTGGCCTGCGCGTCGTTGGCGAGCGTCGCGACGTCGTAGAGGCCGTTGAGCGCCTGGATGAAGGCGTTGATCACGCGCTGGTCGGGGGCGTAGGAGTAGATCAGGTAGTGCGCTCCGGCCGGCGTGGCGACGCGCACGCCCACGGGTGGCGGCAGTTCGAAGATCTGCAGGCCCCTGTGGGCCGCGTCGAGATAGAGCGGGTTGTGCAGCGTGGTGCCCGCGCGCACCAATGCCTGGATCGCCGTCCCCTGCGACAGTCCGCTGGTCCACAGCGGTCCGCTGCCGCCGAAGCGAAAGTAGTACTCCCACGCGAGCGCGCCGCTGCGGTCGACGCCCAGCGGCAGCAGCTCGTCGAGCAGCTCGGCCGCCTCGTCGTCGTGGATGCCCTGGTCGAGGATGGAGTTGGCCTTGCCGAAGTTCGCCAGCACCTGCACCTGGATTCCCTGGCCTGCGTAGTACTGATAGGTCAGGTGGCTGCCCGCGATCAGGACGCGCTGGCCGTTGTGAAGCTGGGGACCGGTCGTCCACCAGACGCGATTGGCTTCGAGCGTGTCGAACAGCGGATGCAGGCGCGACGCCGTCAGCGCGCCTGAGCCCGCGATCGCGTCGAGGTTCGAGATCACCGCCCCGAGCTCGCGTCGGCGCGGGCCGTGCAGCCGGCGCAGCGCCTGACGCGCGGCGGAATAGGTGGCCAGACGGTCGTTGAGCTCGTCGGGAGCGATCGCGCCGGACTGCGCGAGCGCCATCAGCGTTGCCGGCACGCCGGCGCCCGCGGCCGAGGCCTCGAGCGTCTGACCGGCGGGCGGGGGCGGAGTGGGGGAGTCGGCGATCGAGGGCAGAAAGCGATCCTGACGGTGGACGACTCGGCCGTGGTCGAGCACGAGCACCGGCGAGGCCTGCGCGGCGGCGGCGCAGCCCAGCAGCGAGCAGACCACGCAACCCAGGGTTCGTCGCATCACCGCGCGATGGTACGCTCGCGCGCCCCAATCGCTTTCCCCCGCAAAGGAGCTTTCAACGGTGCAACGTCCAGTTCGCGCAGCAACGGCAGTGTTGGCCCTCGTCCTTGCCTTGGCCGGTCTTTCGGCCTGCGGCTCGAGCGGCGGCGGCGCGAACAAGCTGCTCAAGCAGACGTTCGCCAAGCATTCGAAGAAGGTCACGAGCGGCAAGCTCAGCGTTGCCGTGGACATCTCGGCAGGGGGCGTCCGCAACCTCAGCAAGCCGGTCTCGATCAAGCTGACCGGCCCGTTCCAGAGCCAGGGCGCCAAGCAGATCCCGAAGTTCGATTTCGCGCTGGCGTTCAGCGGCGGGGGGCAGTCGCTCAGCGCCGGTGCGGTGAGCACGGGCGACAAGGCGTACCTCAAGTTCCAGGGCACGCCCTACGAAGTCCCCGCCAATATCTTCGCCCAGTTCAAGCAGGGGTTTGGGCAGGCGCAGTCCAAGAACACCCAGAAGAACCAGCCGACGCTGAAGTCGCTCGGGCTCGATCCGCTGCGCTGGCTGAAGAACCCGAAGGTCCTGGGCGACAGCAACGTCGGTGGCGCCGCGACCAAGCACGTCAGCGCCTCGATCGACGTGCCGAAGTTCCTCGACGACGTCAACAAGCTGCTCGGCAAGGCCGGCTCGCTGGGCGGCCTTCCCGGCTCGAGCCGCGTGCCGCAGCGGATCACGCCGCAGCAGCGCTCGAAGATCCAGCAGCAGATCAAGCAGGCGAACTTCGACGTCTACACGGGCAAGGACGACAAGCTCCTGCGCAAGCTCAACATCAACCTCAAGGTCGCGCAGAAGGGCCAGTCGGGCAATGTTGTCATCAGCCTCGAGATCGACAACCTCAACGAGAGTCAGACGATCACCGCTCCGGCCAACGCCCAACCGTTCTCGCAGCTCGCGAGCAAGCTGGGCGGCCTCGGCACGGCTCTCGGTGGAGGAGCGGCGGGCGGGGGCGCCGGTGGGGGAGCGGGCTCGGGCGGAGGTGCTGGCGGTGGCGCGGGCGCCGGCGGCTCGGGATCGAGCGCCAAGGCCCAGAAGTACGCCGACTGCATCACCGCCGCTCAGAACGACGTCGCCAAGGCGCAAAAGTGCATCAAGCTGCTGAAGTAGCGCTGGCCCACTAGGCGGGCGCGAGGCCGAAGCCGGCCTCGTAAAGCTCGGCGATCGCCGCCAGCTCGTCCTCGTCGAAGTCGGGCACGGTGGCTGTCTCTGCCCATTCCTCGAGCTCGGACACGGCGGTGACCGTTGGCACGACGCAGGCGATTGCCGGCTGGGCGAGGATGAACTTGAGCGCCGCCTGCGCCAGCGTGCGCTCGCCGTCGCGCTCGAGGAAGCGCAGCCGCTCCACCTTGTGCAGCCCCTGCTCCAGCCATTCGCGCTTGCGGTGGCGGCGGTGATCGTTGCCGGAGAAGGTCGTCGAGAGGGTGTACTTGTCCTCGAGCAGGCCGCTCGACGTGGGGACGCGCGCCATCACGCCGGCGCCGGTGCTCTCCGCCAGCTCGAGGAACTCCGCGCCTGGTTCCTGCTCGAGCAGGTTGTAAACGGTCTGAAGCGACGCGATTCGGTGTTCCCGCAGCGCTCGGACTCCCTCGTCGCGCCAGCCGATCGCGGGACCCAGCGCGACGCCGAAGTGACGGATCTTGCCCTCGGCGACCAGCAGCTCCAGCTCGGCGAAGAGGTCATGGCGCTCGATCGCGTCCATCCGCGGGTTGTGCAGTTGGTAGAGGTCGACGTAGTCGGTTTGCAGGCGCCGCAGGCTTTCTTCGAGGGCGGCGCGCGCATGCTGCGGCGAGAAGTCCTGTGGTCGCTCGGATTCCGAGTGGCCCTCGCGTTCGTGCTGTAGCACG
>DASZZG010000080.1:0-10620 GCA_035543355.1 Solirubrobacteraceae bacterium
TGACCCGTGTCCGACGTGCTCGCGCCCGCATCGCTGCATTCCTTCCTGCAAGCGGTCTCCAATTTCTTCGACAACCTTGCCAGCGTCAGCTGGGGTGCGCTGGCGATTGGCCTGCTCTGTTTCGGCGCCAACGCGACGATCCGTTCGCGCGCTTATTTCAACGTGCTGCGGGCGGCGTTGCCCACGTCGGTCTTCCGCTGGCGCACGATCTGGGGCGCGTACGTGGCGGGTTTCGGCATCAATCAGGTGATTCCCGCGCGCGCGGGAGACGTCGTCAAGGTCTTCTTGACGAAGAACGCCGTGCCGCAGGCGACCTACCCCACGGTCGCGGCCACGTACACGGTCGAGCTGATCTTCGACAACTTCATGGCCATCCTGGTGCTTACCTTCGCATTCACGCAGGGGGTATTTCCGAAGCCGCCCGACTTCTCCAAACTGGGCGCGTTCGACCTCTCCTATCTTGCGTCGCATCCGCGCTTCACGCTCTTTCTACTGACGCTGCTCGGGGTCTTGACGCTTGTCGCCTTCGCGCTGCTGTCGATGCGAGTGCGCGCCTTCTGGGCGCGCGTCAAGCAGGGCTACACGATCCTGCGCGACCGCCGCCGCTACCTGCGCCAGGTCGCGGCGCTGCAGTTCGTCGGCTGGCTGTTTCGCGGCGCGGCTATCTGGGCGTTGCTGGAGGCGTTCCACATCGGCGGGTCCGTGCGCAACGTGCTGCTCGTGCTCGGCGTCTTCGCGGTGTCGTCGGTCGTTCCGCTGACGCCGAGCGGCGCGGGCGTGCAACAGGCGTTGCTGGTCAAAATCTTCGCCGGGGCGGCGGCGCCGGCGGCGGTGGCGGCGTACTCTGTCGGCCAGGAGATAGCGCTCGCGGCCTTCTCCTTTGCGCTGGGCCTGGCAGCGCTGTTCTTCATCTTCCGCGTGCGCTCGTTCCGCGAGGTCATTCGCGCCGGGCGCGACGAGCGCGCCGCGGCCGAGGCGGGCGCGGGCTGAGCCGTCCTGCGTCCGGGCGCTACTGCAATCCCTGGCGTGCTTCGCGGACGAGCGTCACGGCTTCCGGGAAGACGGTCGCGATCACCGCGCGGATCTGCTCCGCCTGCTGCTCGGCGTTGCCCTGGACGTTGACGCGGTTGATCGCGGCCACCGTCATCTCGACCGCCAGCTTGATCGCGTTGTCGGCCCAGGCGAGGCGCTGAGCGCCCTGCATTTGCTCGGCGAACTCGGCCAGGCGCCGCTGCATCTCCTCCGGGTCCATGTCGCCGAAGATTCCGCCGAGGCCGCCTTCCATGCGCAAGATGCTAGCTAGGGCTACGCTCAAGCGATGACTGCCACCGTCGAGGGGGCAGGCGTCCAGCTGAGCTACCGCGAGTGCGGCGCGGGCCGCACCGCCGTGCTGATGGTGCACGGGATCGGCGCCGACGCCGCGCGCTGGGATCCCGTTCAGCAGGCGCTCGAGGACAGCGCGCGCACGATCGCCTATGACCGCAGGGGCTACGGCGCGAGCGGCGCGCCGGATCCCTACGAGCGCACGACGGCGGAGGAGCAGGCCGAAGACGCGGCAAGCCTGCTGCGCGCGCTCGACGCCGCGCCGGCGGTGCTCTGCGGCGAGAACTTCGGCGCCCTCGTCTGTCTCGACCTGCTCAAGCGTCACGCCGACCTGGCGCTCGGCGCCGTTCTGATCGATCCGCCGCTGTTCATGTTCGTCGGCGACGCGACGCGCGCGCTCGGCGCCGAGCGCGCGCTGCTGGAGGGAGAGCTGCGCGAGCGCGGGCCCGAGGCAGCGGTTCGCGCCTGGCTCGAGGCCAGTGGCGAAAGCCGCGAGCGCGCCGCCCGCGGCGCGCTCGCGCACCGCGCGTTCTTCGCCGACTACGGCGGGCTCACGAGCTGGCCGGTCGCGCGCGCCGAGCTGCGCGCGATCTCGGTGCCGCTGGTGGTCGCCGACGGTCCCCACGCGGCGGCACACCAACGTGCCGCGTCGGACGCTCTTGCCGAGCTCTCGCCGCGGGCTCGTCGCGAGGGCGCCGGCGATCCTGTTACCTGGCTGCGCGAGCTGGTGGCCGCCGTCGGATGATCTCGCTCGCGCGCGCCGTCGCCGCGCTCGTGCTGGCGGCGGCGGTGGCGGCCGGCTGCGGGCATGCCAGGCGCACGGCGAGCTCGCTTCGGCCGCCGCCCGCCGCGGCGAGCAAAGGCGCTCGCCATCCGGTCGTGATCGCGGCGCTCGGCGACTCGATCACGGCCGGCTCGCCGCTGTGGGATCCCGACAGCGCCGTGCGCAACCGGCTCGGCGATCGGCTCAACCAGCAGAGCCAGTACGAGTTCTGGGCGCAGCGGCGCCTCGGACCGCGAGTCAGCTTTCGCAACTGCGGCGTCTACGGCGAGCGCACCGACCAGATCGCCCGGCGACTGCCCGGCTGCGCCCGCTCGGCGCAGGCGCTGATCATCCAGGGAGGCATCAACGACATCGTTCAGGGGCGGCCGGTTGCTCTGGCCGCACGCGACCTGCGCGCGATGGTTCGCGCTGGGAAGCGCCTCGGGCTGCGGGTCGAACTGGTCGACGTGCTGCCATGGAACAACGGCTACCCCCGCGCCGATCGGCCGATCCGCCGGCTCAATCGCAGGATCGCGGCGATCGGCAGGCGCGAGCACGTCCGCGTGCTGCCGTTCTACCGCACACTGGACGACCCCGCGCGGCCGGGGCGGATGCCCGAGCGGCTGACGATCGACGGCGACCATCCGTCACCGCCCGGCTATCGAATGCTGGGCGATCTGATCCGCCTGCCGTAACCGGAGTCCGTCAGCCGACGCGCCGGGCGAGCACCGCGATCGTGCCGCCACGGCGCGCGATCCCGGCCGCCAGCTCGAGCAGCGCCGCGGGCGGGGCGAGGGGAATCGCGAGCAGCGTGACCAGAGCGTCCGGGGAGCCCAGCGCAGCATTGCGCTTGAGCGCGTTGTAGAGCCACGACGGCGTCTGCGTCGCGCGGTTGACCAGCGACTGCCACATGCCGAACGGGTTGTGCTCGCAGAGGACGTGGCTCGAGCGCTGCGTTTCGAAGCCGTGGTGGCGAAGCAGCGTCCGCAGGCCTGCGGGCGTGAAGTGAGTGCGGTGGCGCGGGACGTCGAGGTGATACCAGCGCTCGCCTCCCAGGCGCGCCTGCAACGAAGCGAGGTTGGGCACGCCGACGAGCAGCGCTCCGCCGGGACGCAACCAGCGCGCGATTCGCTCGAGCGCGGGATTCGGGTCCTCGACGTGCTCGAGCACATGCCACAGCGTGATCACATCGAGCGATCCTGGCGCGAAGTCGGCGTCGCCGATCGTCGCTTGCGTCAGCTCGACGCCGGCGTCCGCCGCTGCGCGGATCCCTCGCTCGGACGGCTCGATCCCGCCGGCCTCGTAGCCGGCGGCGCGCGCCGAGCTGACGAAGCGTCCTCTGCCCGCTCCCACGTCGAGCAGCCGCGCAGGCGGCGGCAGCGCCCGCGCAACCAGGCGCAGTCGCCGACGATCGAAGGCACGCAGCAGCGCCGCGGCGGCGGTCGCACCACGCGGCGCAGGAGAGGCATAGGCGCCCGAGTCGTGCAGCTCTTCGAGCGGCGGTCCATCCGTGACGGCGCTGCCACAGCGCTCGCAGCGCAGCAGGCCGAAGGATTGCGTGAGGGACGGCTCGGCGGCGCGAGCCTGGCGCCAGGGAGTGAGCGGTCCAGCGCACGCTGGGCAGCGCGACGCGCCGCTCTCGGCGGCGGTGGCGGCGGGAGATGGCCTCGGCGGCGTCAGTACAGGTACCGATGTGTTGGGCGGCGCGGATACCAGTTGGTATCCCTGGTGGTATCCATTGGTATCACCCTCCCGTGAAGGGTGTTGGGCCCTCGGCCAGGCTGTCGCTCGGCGCAAGCTGACCCAGCCCCCCTGCGTAGACTGCCGATGCCGATGACGCAGCTCACCCAACGCCAGCTCGCCTTGCGCAACCGGATCGAGGGACTGATCCGCCTGCTCGAGCCCGCGCTCAACCTCGTGCTCGCTACCGGCGAAGCGATCTCGCGGGTCGCCGAGCCCGAGCGCCTGAAGCCCGGCGTATCGGAGCCGACGCTCTCTCGTGACAGCTCGCTGCACCGGGCGATCCGCCCGTGACGCGCGAAGAGCAGGTCGCCTGGGAGTCGGAGCGCAAGCCGCGCGCCGCGGTCGCCGCGGTCGCCGCCGCGCTGCTGCCGGTGGTCGGCAGCGTCGTCATCGGGGTCGCATCGAAGAACCTCCCCGCGGAGGCGACCAGCAACCTGCTCTTCGCCGCACACCACGGCGCGACATTGATCGGGTCGGCGGTGCTGTCCACCCTCGGCTCGCTCGCATTGATACCCGTCCTGCTGCTGCTCCAGCGCGCCGCGCGCTTTCGCCGTCCCAAACAGGGCGACGCACGCGACCTGCTCGACGCGGCCCGGCCGCTGATCATCTTCGGCGGAATCGCTACCGCCGTGGTCGCGCTCGGCTACCCGGCGTTGTTGTACTCCAAGGGGCATACGTTCGCCACTCACGGATCACAGACGTTCGAGCAGGCCAAGCACCTGACGGGAGGAGGCCTTCCGCTGCTCAAGTACCTTGGTCAGGCCGCTGCGCTGGCGCTCGCCTTCTCGTTCGTGATCGTCTCGCTCAACGTGATGCGCGTCGGCTTGCTGACCCGCTTCATGGGAATGTTCGGGATCATCGTCGGCGTCTTGTCCGTGCTGCCGCTGGTGCCCGGCGTGCCGCCGCCGGTCCTGCAGGCGTTCTGGCTCGGCGCGCTCGCCTTGCTGCTCAGCGGTCGCTGGCCCAACACGCCGCCCGCCTGGGCGTCGGGCAGGGCCGAGCCCTGGCCGACCCAGCAGGAGCTGCGCGAGCAGCGTGAGGCAAGCGGCGGCAAGAACGCTCCGGCGGCCACGTCCAAGCCAGTCGCCGCGACCGCCGAGGGGACCTCCGAGCCGACGCCGGCCAAACGCAAGCGAAAGCGCAAGAAGCGGCGCTGAGGTGAGCGTCGACGTCTCCAAGCTGACCTACGAGCGCGCCTGCGCGGAGCACAGCTGGAACGTCCCCGAGCGCTACAACATCGCGCTCGACGTCTGCGACAAGCACCCCGCGGACAAGCTCGCGATGATCTGGGAGGACTGGCGCGGCGCCGAACGCGAGGTCCGCTGGGGCGAGCTGCAGGCGCTGTCGAACCGCTTCGCCAATGCTCTCCAAGCGCACGGCATCGAGCGCGGCGACCGCGTGGCGATGCTGCTGCCGCCGACGCCCGAGACCGCCGCCGCGTTCTTCGGCACATGGAAGGTCGGGGCGATCCTGCTGTCGATGTCGACGCTCTACGGCGACGAGGGAATCAGGCACCGCCTGACCGATTCGCAGGCGAAGGTCCTCGTGACGGACTCCGCCAACGCCGACCGAATCGATCGCCGGCTGGTGGAGCACGTGCTGCTGATCGACGACCCGGACCTGCTCGCCAAGGCATCCGACGCCTTCGACTGCGTCGACACGCTCGCCGACGATCCGGCGCAGCTCTACTACTCCTCCGGGACGACCGGTCTGGCGAAGGGCATCCTGCACGCGCATCGTTACCTGCTCGGCCACGAGGAGTTCGTCTACTGCCACGATGTGCGCGACTCCGAGCTGTTCCACGGCATGGGGGAATGGGCGTGGGCGGCGGGGATCGTGCCGCTGATCGGGCCATGGCGCCTCGGCGCCACCCAGTTCGTCTTCCAGCGCGACGGCGCGTTCGATCCCGAGCAGCAGCTCGCGGTGCTGTCCAGGCACGGCGTCACCAACGTCTTCACAACGCCCACGGCGATGCGCTCGATGATGGCGATCGACGACGCCGGCAGCCGCTACCCGCAGAAATTCCGCTCGGTCTGCTCGGCGGGCGAGCCGCTAAACCCGGAAGCGATCCGCTGGTTCCGCGAGCAGTACGGGCTGACCGTGCTCGACTTCTACGGCCTGACGGAGTCCTACCCGCTGTGCGCCAACTACCCCTTCATGGAGGTTCGCGAGGGATCGATGGGGCGGCCGATGCCCGGCTGGGACGTGGCGATCCTCAACGAGGACGAGCGCCCGGTCGTCCAGGGAGAGCGCGGCGAGATCTGCCTGCGGGCGCGCTCGAACCCGCACTACCCGCTCGGCTACTTCAACCAGCCCGAGGCCAGCGAGCAGACGTTCGGCGGCGAGTGGTTCCACACCAAGGACGCCGCGCAGCAGGATCCCGACGGCTACGTCTGGTACGCAGGACGGGCCGACGACGTGATCATCTCGGCTGGCTACCGGATCGGCCCGTTCGAGGTCGAGTCGGCCTGCATCGAGCATCCGGCGGTCCACGAGGCCGCCGCGGTCGCGTCACCCGACGAGCGCCGCGGCCACATAGTCAAGGCGTTCGTCGTGCTGCTCAAGGGCTTCGAGCCGTCGGATGAGCTGGCGAAGGAGATCAGCTCATTCGTGCGCGAGCACCACTCGGCCTACGCCTATCCCCGCCGCGTCGAGTTCGTCGCCGAGCTGCCGAAGACGCTCACCGGCAAGATCCGCCGGATCGAGCTGCGCGAGCGCGAGTTCGCCGACCGCTAGCCGGCGGCAGCCGGTGACCGCTTGGCCTGCGCGCGCATCTCGGAGAGGATCCGCTCTAGCCGCGGCTCGGTGTCGCGGTCGACGTGCACCATCGCCGCGGCTACCCCGGGGTGCACCGCGGCGATCTGGGCGTGCAGCTCGTGCGCGACGGCGCGGTACCCGGGATGTCCCTCGCGCCCTGACCGCAGCTCGATCAGCTGCATCGCCTCGCGCGCGTTGAGATCGAGGACGTAGCGGATGCGGTAACCGAGGCAGAGCGCATACGGGGCGGCTCGCTCGAGGCCGGCGTCGACCAGGCGCTCGTACTCCGCCTGGGAGCATTCGAGCGCGCGGCGGTAGAGATCGCCGCAGCCCGCGGCATCGACCTCCTCGGGCACGCCGGCGCCGAGGTACGGGGTCAGCGACTGCCATTGGATCGTCAGCATGCGGTGGCGCTGGAGGTCGCGGAAGGCGCCGTAGTCGGAGACGATCTCGAAGCGATAGCGCAGCGCTTCGAGGCCGCGCCCGGGCCGGTGCCGCCGGTTCGAGCGCACGCCGACGAGGTCTTCGAGCAGCGCTCGGCGACGCTCGTTCGAGAGCCCGGCGACCGCGGCGAGCGCGTCGCTCTCCGACACGCCCGTGGCCTCGAACAGAAGCGCCGCCAGCAGCTGCTGCTCGCTGCCGCTGTAGTCGAGCAGACGAACCGAGGGACCGCCGCTCGCGCCGTCGTCGGAGGCATCGCGATCGAGCCCCAGCTTGGCCGCCCAGCGCTCGCCGACGCGCCCGCGCCGCTCGAGGTACTCGATCCATTCGCCGCCGCGGTCGGGGCGCTCGACGCGCGTGACGAAGCTCGGCATCACCGCCTTGATCTGTTCGAGGATCATGCCTCCGTATTCGCGCGCTTCGGGCAGCGGGTGGGCCAGCAGGTGCAGGATCAGCTGCTCGTAGGTCTGCCCGGTCGCGTAGATCCCCATGTGCGACAGCGAGGCCGCCGGCAGCAGCCCGCGCAGCAGATCCAGCGACTTCGCCTTGATCGCGCGAGCGTGCGCGGCAGCCGATTCGCCCTCGGGGCAGGGGAAGGTCTCCGCCGCCCACTCGCCGACGGCCGGCAGCGCGCGCGCGTAGCTGTCGAACAGCTCGTCCATCGCGACGCAGTAACGCGGCCCCAGCTGATCGTCGCGGTAGTAGCGGTAGCCGCCGCCGGGCAGCGGCGCGTCGTAGGCGATATAGCGCGTGGACTGCTCGAGGTAGGCGGCGAGTCGCGGCCGCTGGAGGATCTTCGTCAGGACGTTCGAGCACCATTCGCATGCGACGTGCGCGCCGCCGAGCTGGGCGACCGAGTCATCGCCGTAGCCGAGGAATATGCGCTCGTAGAGCTCGCTGGCCCGCTGTCCCTCGCCGCGCTCCCAGGCGCTGCCGTCGTCGGGTACGGAGTCGGCGAACTCGTCGAGGAAGAGCCGCCGCAGCGTTCCCTGGTAGCGGGAGTAGCGCGCGAACAGGGCGCCCTTCACCGTCTCGGGCAGGTTGACCAGCGCAAACACCGGTTGGTCGAGGTTCGTGAAGTGCCGCGACAGCCGCGCCTGCTCCTGCTCGTTGAAGCTCTCGACCGGGTAGTCCACGCAGCGGCCGATCTTAGACCGCCGCGCGGAGGGCGACCTCGACGTCCCCGGATGCGGATCGGGCCGGGGATTCCCGGCCCGATCCTTCCGCTCCTGCGCGGAACGCTATGCGTGGTGCACAGGGTGGTGGCGCGAGATGTTCAGTCCGTCCAAGAGACGGGGGACGAACAGCAGCGCGGCTACCCCGACGACCACGTAAACGACGTCGGTGGCCGTGCCGTTGCCGAAGATCTTCGACACGAAGTTGTAGTCGAAGAGCCCGATCACGAGCCAGTTGACGGCGCCGATCACCAGTAGCAACAGCGCCAGCGGTTCGAGACGTTTGAGCAGATCCATTGCGACCTCCTTGGGCCGATGAAATGCTATGTGTCAAACGCTACAAATACACCGCTGCGGCGGCCGCGGTTACGCGGCGCAATGGGTTGCAAGCGGTCGTGCGGAGGGCTTTCCGGCGGGTCACGAAGGCAGCCGACCGGCCGCGGATCAGTGGACGCGTCAGCCGCCGCCCTTCCAGCCGACACTCTCGACCTCGTCGCCGACGACGATCGTCGGCACCTTGCCGCTGTTCTTGGAGTAGCGCATCAGCTCGGCGCGCCATTCCGGCCGGCTGGTCGCGTCGCGCTCCTCCCACGTCTTACCCTCGGCGGCGAGTCCCTCGCGCGCCTGCTCGCAGTAGGGACAGGCGGGCTTGACGTACATGATCCGCTCGGCCATCGCCCTATTATCCTCCTCCATGGAGGGCGGCCCTTTTGCTCGGCTGAAGCGCGCCGACGAGCGTCAGCTCCTGCTCCAGGTCGTGCAACCGTCGCTGGTCGGCCTGATCGACGGAACGATCTCGACGCTCGCGCCGATCTTCGCCACCGCCTACCTCGCGGGCTCGCGCTCGGCGCTGCTGGTGGGACTGGCGACCGCGCTGGGCGCCGGCATCAGCATGGGCCTGTCCGAGGGGCTGTCCGACGACGGCACCGTGACCGGGCGTGGCACCGGTCTCGCTCGCGGCATCATCACCGGGAGCGCGACCTTCCTCGGGGGCAGCTTCCACACGCTGCCCTTCCTGATCTCAAACGTGAACCACGCCCTGACCGTCGCTTACGTGGTCGTCGGGATCGAGCTGATCACGATCTCGCTGATTCGCAAGCGCTTCATGTCGGTCTCGCTGCCCCAATCGCTGATTCAGGTGGGGGTCGGCGGCGTGCTGGTCGCCGGCGTCGGCTTCGCGCTGGGACACGCGTAGGGCTCCGGGACTAGTCGCTGTGGCCAACTTCGAGGAACGCATCTTTGGGCTCGCGGCAGAGGCGTACGCGCTCGGCTTCAGCGTCAATGCGGCCGCGACCTACCGTGCGCTGTGGGAGCAAGACATCCTGGAACAGCCGATGGTCGACCTCGCTCTTGCGGAGGCCTTCGAAGACCGCCGCGAGCAGAACACCTACGTCGTGAAGCGACTGGTGTCGTTTCTTGCGTTCGCGCTCGTCGCACTCGTTCTGGAGAGCGCTGGCCTGGCAACCGCTGCTGCGCTAGCCTCCTAGGCATGGCGGATTCTCCTAAAGGCAACCCGGCACCGCCCTCAAAGCCGGGCAGCGTCCCGAAGCCCGGCTCGGTACCCAAGTTGCCGAAGACGATCTTCAACTTGGAGAAGAAGGGCGGATCAGCCAACACGGGCGGCACACGGCGGTCTGGGGGTAAGTAGCTCCCCGGCGCTGCGCCTGCTGCTGACGCGCGGGGAAGCGACCGAGGCTTCTGCTCTCACGAGCAGCACTCAGACGAGCCCATGGCGGCCGGCCAGATCGTGTCGGTTTGATCGACGAGCAGAAGTGAGTGGTGTGACGAGAGGAACGCCATGTGGCCCGCCTGTCGTGGCCTGTGCTGCCGCAGTGGCTGCGCGGGGATACGTGGCAGGCGCGGTCGTTACGCTGCGGTGGCGATGGCGTCGGCGAACCAGGATCTCGTGCGGTCGCTCTACGCGGCCTGGGAGCGTGGCGACTACAGATCGGTCGAGTGGGCACATCCCGAGATCGAGTTTGTGATCGCCGATGGTCCCGCACCGGGCAGCTGGACGGGGCTGGCTGGCATGGCAGACGCCTGGCGCGACTTCATCAGCCCTTGGGAGGAGTTCCGCAGCGAGGTGGAGGAGTACCGCGAGCTCGACGACGAGCGCGTGCTCGTGCTGAACCGCTTCGGCGCGCGTGGGAAGACGAGCGGACTGGAGGTCGGGCAGATGCGGGTGCAGGGAGCGAGCGTGTTCCTCGTCCACGAGGGCAAGGTGAAGAGGCTCGTCGTCTACTTCGACCGTGAGCGCGCGCTCGCCGACCTCGACCTCGCCCCGGAGACTGGTTCCCCGTGATGGCCTCGGCGAACCTGGAGATCGTGCGCCGCGTCTACAACGCGGCAGCCAGGCGTGACGCCGCGACCGTCCTTGGGCTTTACGACCCGGAGGTCGAGTTGGACATGTCGGTTCGG
>DASZZG010000081.1:0-3945 GCA_035543355.1 Solirubrobacteraceae bacterium
GGCGTGTAGGTCGTGGTCGCCGGGTTGGCCTTCGGACCCAGCTCGGCTCCGAGGACCAGCGACATCGCGATGATCACGATCAGCACGACGCAGGCCATCGCCGAGTCCTTGGCGACCGCGTACGGGAAGAACGGCTTCCCCTGCGCCTTGAGCAGCGAGTACCCGCGCAGGTACTCCTCCTTCTCGCGCTGGTTCACCGGGCGCCCCGGAGCTCGGGCATGTCTAGACCTTGGCCTTGCGCAGCTCTGGGTCCTCTTCCGCGTGCAGCCACGGCGGGGCGGTCGTCCCGAGCCGCGCGACGAGGTAGAGATGGGCGCCGATCAGCGCCGCCAGCAGGCCGGGGATCAGCAGCATGTGGATCGAGTAGAAGCGCGACAGCGTCGTCGCCCCGAATTCGGGCCCGGCGCGCAGGAAGTCCGACAGGTAGGGGCCGACCAGCGGTCCCGTGCCGTTGATGTTGACGCCGACGATCGTCGCCCAGTAGGAGCGCTGGTCGAACGGCAGCAGATAGCCGGTGAACGACATCGCCATCGTCAGGATCAGCAGGACGACGCCGATCACCCAGTTCAGCTCGCGCGGATACTTGTACGCGCCGAAGAAGAACGTGCGCGCCATGTGGAGGAATATCAGGATGACCATCACGGTCGAGCCCCACTTGTGCATGCCGCGCACGAACTGGCCGAGGAAGGCCTCGTTGGTGATGTAGCGGATCGACTCGTAGGCGTGTGTCGGCCCCGGGTCGTAGAACATCGCCAGGAACACACCGGTCACGGCCTGCGAGAGGAAGGCGAACATCGTCGCCGAGCCGAGCGTGTAGAACCAGTTGGTCCCGCGCGGGACCTTGCGGAACATCATCCAGCGGGCGCCGCCCGACAGCGACGTGCGCTCGTCGAGCCAGTCGACCACCGTGATCCCGGCCTCGGACGCGCCCTGCTTGACGCGCTCGCGCACCGGAGCGTCGCCGTTGCCGTTGCCGTCGCCGGGGCGCTTTGGCGCGGGCCGCAGCGCCTTCGGCAGCGGCGGCACGGGAAGCTTCAGCTTGGGCACGTTCCTCTACTCCTATGGCTTGGCGGTCGAGGCGCGCGCTGGATAGAGGTACTGGCCAATGCCGTCGAGCGGCTCACCCGGGTCGCGCGGGGAGAAGCGCTTGAGCTCCGAGTTGACCGAATACCGCGGTCCGAGTTCGACGCGGCCGTTGCGCACGCGCGTGTAGAAGCGATCCAGCGGTCGCACCGGCGGGCCGCCCGCGACCTTGCCGACGATGTCGTAGACCCCGCCGTGGCATGGGCAGACGAAGCGCTTCGCCGCGCCGATGAAGCGGATCGGACAGCCGAGGTGCATGCAGCGCGTGGAGAGCGCGACGTACCAGTCGGATGCGTCCTTCATCGGCGGGTCCAGCTTCGGGTTGTGCTTGCGCATGTAGACGGTCGACTTGCCGCCCTCGCCGATCCCGCCGACGATGTCGATGATCACCGGGATGTACGTGTTGTCGGGGAAGTCCCCGCGCCGGCCGGGCCTGAGATGCTTCGCATTGGAAGCGCCGCCCGCCTTGCCGACGTCCTGCCAGCTCGCCTTGTTACGCGTGAAGACCGGCCCCAGGGCAAAGCCCAGCGCGGGTAGGGCGAAGGCCGCCGTGGCCAGCCCGCCGAGCGTGTGCACGCTGCCGGTCATGAAGCGCCTGCGGGTGACCGTCTCGCCCTCGAACGCGCCGGGAATCTGGCGATCCGCGGTGTAGCGCGATTTCGTCTGCTTGCGTCGATCGGCCACGAGAGAGGTGAGGGTCGGACCCTCGGTCCAGGGGGGGAAGAGAATACCTCAGGGCGTCTGCTCGGAGGCGTCGCGACCGTCGGCGAAGGCCTCCAGCGCCCCGGCCGCGTCCGCCTGGCCGGCGCGCGCAAGGGCCTTGGCTCGCGCGTGGTCGTCGGAAGGGCCACCGAGCACGGCGGCCACCCCGGCCCGCCAGCCGGCGTTTGCCAGGACGGCGTCGCCGCCGGCGTGCGCCTGGGCGCAGAGCGAGATCAGATCGGCGAGCTCGGCCACCGCGGAGACGTCGCCCAGGTCGGCCAGGCGCGCCAGTCCGAGTGCGAACAGGCGGTCGCCTGCGAGCAACGCCAGGTCCGGGTCGGTCGCCGGCACGATGCGCCCGGCGCCGTAGTGCAGCTCATAACCCTCGCGGATCGCCTCGATCACGAGCTGGTACTCGCCCACGCGCCCCTCGACAGGCGTTGAAACGGCTGACCGCATCCCGGGCGTCTCGTCGCCTCGGTCGACCCGGCGCGCGCGCGGCGGCTGAGCGCGAACGGCCTCGGCGAGCAGGCCGCCGAGGTCGATGACCAGCCGCTCGAGGCGTTCGAGCGCCTCGGTCACGACAGCAGAGCAAACGCTTGGGCCGCCGCGGCCAGCGTCTGCTCGAGCTGCTCCGCGGTGTGTGCGAGCGAGACGAACCACGCCTCGCACTGCGACGGCGGCGGGTAGACGCCGCGCTCCAACAGCGCGCGGCTGAAGGCCGCGTGAGACGCGAGGTCGCAGGCGCTCGCGCCGGCGTAGTCGTAAACGGGCTCCGACGTGAAGAAGACCGTCAGCAGCCCGGGGAGCCAGGGGACCTGGACCGCTACGCCGTGGGCGGCGGCGGCAGCCGCGAGTCCTTGCGCGAGCTCTTGCGTGCGCTGCTCGAGCCGTTCGTAGGCGTCGCGATCGAGCAGTCGCAGGGTCGCCAGTCCCGCGGCGACCGCCAACGGGTTCCCCGAGAGCGTGCCGGCGTGGTAGACAGCTCCAGCAGGCGCGACCAGTTGCATCACGTCGCTTCGACCACCGAACGCCGCGGCCGGCAGGCCGCCGCCCAGCACCTTGCCGAGAATCGTCAGGTCGGCGGACACGCCGCTGCGCTCCTGGGCGCCGCCGCGCGCCACACGAAAGCCCGAGATCACCTCGTCGAAGATCAGCAGCGCCCCGGTGTCGTCGGCGCGCGCGCGCAGCAGCTCGAGAAAGCCCTCGCGCGGCTCGACCAGGCCCATGTTCGCCGGATAGGGCTCGGCGATGATCGCCGCGAACTGCCGCTCGTGGGTAGCCCGCTCAACCGCGGCAGGATCGTTGAAGGCCACGACCGTCGTCTGCGCGGTCGCCGCCGCCGGGACGCCCGGGGAGCTCGGAATCGCCTGGGTCGCCAGCCCGGAGCCGGCTTGGGCGAGCAACCCGTCGACATGGCCGTGATACGCGCCGGCGAACTTCAGCACCGCCTCGCGGCCGGTCGCCGCGCGGGCCAGCCGCAGCGCGGCGATCGTCGCCTCCGTGCCGGAGGAGGTCATCCGCAGCATCTCGACCGACGGCATGCGCCTGGTCACCTCCGCCGCGAGCTCGATCTCGCCCTCGGTCGGGGCGCCGAACGTCGTCGAGCGCCGCGCGGCCTCGATCACCGCCTCGATCACCTCGGGGTGCGCGTGCCCGTGGATCAGGGGGCCCCAACTGCACACGTAGTCGATGTAGCGGTTGCCGTCGACGTCGACGATCTCGGCGCCCTCGCCGGAGGCTATGAAGATCGGGGCGCGACCGATCGCGCGCATTGCGCGCACCGGTGAGTTGACCCCGCCGGGAAGCAGGTCCAGCGCCCGGATGTACAGCTCCTGGGACCGCGCTTCGCGGCGCCGCGAAGCGGTCACGCCTGTTCGGCTTCCCAACGCTTGAAATCGTCGGTGAAGTAGAGCATGCGGATCTTCTTGAACTCGGTCGAGGAGTAGAGCGTGGCGTGGTCGTCGATCTCGAACTCGCCGGCGATCGCTTCGAGGATCGCGTCGCACTCGTCCTTCGACCGCCCGTGCGCCATGGTGAAGATCGAGTAGGGCCAGTCCTCATACGTCGGCCGCTGGTAGCAGTGCGAAATGCCGCGAAACGCCGCCATCCGCGGTCCCAGCTCGACGATCTGCTCGTCGGGCACGTTCCAGACTCCCA
>DASZZG010000082.1:0-5499 GCA_035543355.1 Solirubrobacteraceae bacterium
CGGATGTCGGCGAGACTTGGATGCTCGAGGATCTGGGCGCCGAGAGCTGGGTGTGTTCTGATCGTCGCGAACTCTTCCCGACTCAGCGGTCCGGGCTTGTTGAGGATCGCGTCGGCAACACCCACCTTGCCAATGTCGTGCAGCAAGCCACCGAGTCGCACACGGCCGATGCGCTGTTCGGAGAGACCCAGTTCGCGAGCCATCATCTCCGCATAGCGACCGACCGTTTCCGAGTGCCTCGCGCTGCCACTGAAACGCAGGTCAACGGCTCCCGCGACGTCGAGCATGACCGCTACGAAGCGTTCCCCTTCGATGTCGCGGTTGCGCGTGCCGGGGTGCGCATTGTCTTGCACCTCGCGACTGAAGAGAACGCTGCGGTTGCGGCCACTCTCCTTTGCCTGGTAGAGCGCATCGTCTGCCGCGTGCAGCAGCGACGCCGCGGTCTCGCCGTGGTCGCTGAAGGTCGCTATCCCGAAACTGATCGTGATCGGTAGGGCGTCGCCGGCAAACTCGTCAAGCAGCGCACACCGCAGCCTCTCGGCCACGATCAGCGCGTCGCCCTGATCGGTGTCGGGCAGGATCAGCGCAAACTCCTCCCCTCCCACTCGAGAGACGGCGTCGATCCGTCGCTTGGACGACTCGAGTATGTGCGCGATTCGCTGGAGGGCGGCGTCGCCCGCGCGGTGGCCCGCGCGGTCGTTGACCTCCTTGAAGTGATCGACGTCTCCGACCACCACCGTCATCGCCAGCTCGCTGCGCCGTGCACGCTCGAGCTCGAGGTCGAGCAGCTCGCGAAAGCCGCGCCGGTTGAGCAGCTTGGTCAGCGGATCGGTCCGCGCAGCGTCGTAGAGCCGTGCGATCAGCGACTCGACCCGCTCGCGCATCGCCCAGATCAGCGCCGCGGTGACCAGCAGCGTGCCCATGCCGACCGCCCACCACGCCAACGCTCCGGGCGGCGGCCGTAGGGCCAAGACGACGCCATAGGCGATACCGACAAAGGCGATCTGGGCAGCCGCCTGCGCTCTCGTGAAGAAGTAGGAGGAGTACAGAAAGACCCACAGATAGAAGAAGATCAGCGGACTCGGCCTCGCGGCGGAGAAGTAGGCAACGCCCGTGATCAGGGTGCACCCCCAGCCCAAGGCCACAGGCAGCAGCCATCCCGGCACTCTCCTCGCCAGCCCGACCAGACCTGCGGAGACGAGGTACGCGTTTGCGACGATGACGAGCAGCCCCAGCTCGTTCGTCCGGGCGCTGTGGGGAAGCAGCACAGTCACCAGCGACAACGTGCCACCGGCCACGTACAGGCCTCCCAACACCCGCGCCATGAGCGGGACCTCAAAGCCCGCCCCGGCGCCCGACTGGCCCCCAACGGAGCGGGTCGACTGCCAATCATCAGTGGCCACATGTCGCGCTGCTGCCGTGTTTGACGCCATCCCATACCTATCGGCAATTCTCGCGGCGACCCTGAGCGAGCACCGGAAGATGCCACGCGAATGCGCCGGGGCCGCCCGGCCACGGACGCCCCGGGGTCAGCTGTGGTTGCTTGCCGCCAGCGGCCCGACGCCGTCGGCCGGCTGGGGCACGTGCTCGTCTGCGTGGTAGGACGAGCGCACGAGCGGCCCCGCCGCGACGTGCTCGAAGCCGAGGTCATATGCGGCCCGTTCGAGCGCGCCGAACTCGTCGGGATGCCAGTAGCGCACGACCGGGAGGTGGCGCTCGGTCGGACGTAGGTACTGCCCCACGGTGAGGACCTGCACGCCGTGCTCACGCAGGATGCCGAAGGCCTCGACCAACTCGTCGTGGGTCTCGCCGAGGCCGACCATCAGCCCCGACTTCGTCACCACCGCGTTCCCCGCCATCTCCTTGGCGTTGCGCAGCACGCGGCACGAGCGCGCGAAGCGCGAGCCGCGGCGGGCCACCGGGTACAGGCGCGGCACGACCTCGACGTTGTGGTTGAAGACGTCGGGGCGCTCGTTGATCACCTTGGCCAGCGGCATCTCAGCGCCGCGGAAGTCGGGCGTCAGCACCTCGACCTTGCAGGCGGGCGCCTGCTGGCGGATCTGGCGGATCACGCCGACGAACGCGCCCGCGCCATAGTCGGGCAGGTCGTCGCGGTCGACGCTCGTGATCACCGCGTGGCGCAGCCCCATGCGCGCCACCTGGCGCGCCACGCGCGCCGGCTCGAGCGGATCGTCGAAGGTCGGGCGACCGGTCTTGACGTTGCAAAAGCCGCAGCGGCGCGTGCACGTGTCGCCGAGGATCATGAAGGTCGCGGTCCCGCGCTCCCAGCATTCGCCGATGTTCGGGCACGCGGCCTCCTGGCAGACCGTGTGCAGCCCGTCGTCCTCGATCCGCCGTTTGAGCTCGCGGTAGCGGGCGCCGCCCGGCGCGGGCACCTTCAGCCAAGGAGGCTTGCGCTCGCGCAGCGGCCGGACGTCGGAGCCGAGCACCGTCAGCACGTCCATGCCTCCGGGATTGGCGCGCGAGCGCGTCGAGTGGGCGCGTGGCCGTCTCATGCCGGCAGCGGGACCCCTCGCTCGACACTGGCGGCGCCGGCTTCGATCCGGGCCGCCGACACCAACCGCTGGCGGCGACCGTAGGCCTCGGTGAAGCGGTACGCCATCCGCCGGCGAAAGCAACGCAGGCTGCGTCGCTCCCCGGCCTCGCGCGTCACCGAGGTCATCTGCACACCCTCGATTCCGCACGGGACCACCCACTCGAACGGCTGCAGATCGCCATCGACGTTCACGGCGAAGCCGTGTGTCGTGACGCCGCGCGATACGTGCACGCCGATCGATCCGATCTTGCGCCCGCCGACCCACACGCCCGTGAGTCGATCGCGCACGCGCGCTTCCAGGCCCTCGTCGGCAAGCGCGGCGATGATCGCCTGCTCCATAGTGCGCAGGTAGGCGATCACGTCGCCGATCGCCATGATCGGGTAGCCGACGAGCTGGCCGGGGCCGTGGTAGGTGACCTTGCCGCCGCGATCGGTGTCGAGCACGTCGATCCCCTGCGAGCGGTACCAGGCCTCGCCCATCGGCAATTCCCCTGGCTCGGAACGGCGGCCGCGCGTGTACACCGGGGGGTGCTCGAGCAGCAGCAGCACGTCGGGCAGCTCGCCGGCCTGGCGCGCCGTCCGCAGCCGGTTCTGCAGCGCCAGCGCCTCGCCGTAGTCGACCAGCCCCAGCTGACAGACCCACAACTCGCTGCGAGCACGTTCGCCGAGGCCGGACATCTGCCCTTCACTGTACGCAATGGCCCGCGGCTCGACGGCGGCTACGCTGCAGTTGCCCGCCGCTCGACGGTGGCTACGCTGCGCCGATGGAGCGGATCTGGCCTCGGCGACTGCGCTGGCGCATCCGCGGAGCCTGGCTGTGGCCGACGTTTGGCGCTTTCCTCCTGATCGACGCGGTGGCGCTGCACGAGCTGCCGATCGGCGGACGGCAGATCGACCTGCTGCCCGGCGCACTGCTCGCCGGCTGCCTGAATCTGATCGCCGTGGTGCTGCTGGCACCCGCGGTCGGGATGCTGCTGCGCCGCCGCCGGCCGGCGCTGCCCAAGCTGGTCGCGAACGACTACGCGGGCGCGCTGCTGATCGTCGTGGTCGCGGCTGCGCTGCTCGCTGCGGGGCTCCTGCACCGGCCCTCCGTGTTGCAGGAACAGCGCGACCGCGCCGCCCAGTTCGCCGCTTTCCGCAACTACGTCCTGACGCGTGCGCCTGCCGCCTACCGAGCGCACATCGCGCTGGCGAACACGCGCCTCGTCGGCAGGCGCTACTACCGCACCTGCGTCCCGGGCGGCGACCCAAAGCGCGAGCTGTGCATGTTCCTCGACGCCGCCCGCTCGCCGCCGACGCAAGCGCTCGACTCGAGCGGCCAGCCGAACGACTCCTGGTCGCGGATCAACCCCGGACCTCCGTAGTCGTCGCTAGCCGACCAGCGCCACGGGATGTTCGAGCAGCTCGCGGATGCGCGCGAGGAATTGCCCCGCTGGAGCGCCGTAGAGGATCCGGTGATCGCACGACAGCGTCATCGTCATCCGGTGACGGGAGACGACCGTGCCGTCCTGGACCACAGCGCGAAGCTCGATTGCGCCGACGGCGAGGATCGCCGCCTGCGGTGGGTTGATCACCGCGGTGAAGCTGGTGATGCCGTACATCCCCAGGTTCGAGACGGTGAACGTGGCGCCCGACAGCTCGGGCGGCGTGATCGTTGCAGCGCGCACCTTCTCCGCGAGCTCGCGTGTGGCCACGGCGATCTGTTCGAGTGGGCGCACGTCGGCGTCGAACACGGTGGGCACGATCAGCGCGTCCTCGGCCGCTACCGCCACGCCGACGTTCACGCGCTCGTGGAGCGCGAACTGTCCGTCCTTGTAGGAGCCGTTGGCGCGCGGAAACTCGCGCAGCGCGAGCGCGCACGCCTTGACGATCATGTCGTTGTACGAGGGCGCGTGGCCGTCCCTCGCGAGGTCCTTGAGCTGGCGGCGCTGCTCGACCGCGCGCTCCATGTCGACCTGTGTGGTCAAGGTGAAGTCGGGGACGGTCGCGCGCGACTCCGCCATCCGGCGGGCGATGATCTGTTGCGTGCGGGTGAGCTCGCGGATTGTCGTCTCGCCGCGACCCGAGGCCGCCACGGGGTCGGCCGGCGGTGCGGTGGCCTCGCCGCCTGGGCGGTCGTTCGCCGCCTCGACGTCCGCCTTGACGATCCGCCCACCGGGGCCCGTGCCGCTCAGCGAGCGCAACTCGATCCCGAGCTCGTCGGCCATGCGCCTCGCCACCGGCGAAGCCTTCAGGCGTCCACCGCCGTCCGCGTTACCGTCGCGCGCGGGCGCGGCTGCGCGAGCCGGCGCGGCGGTCGCCCGCTCTTCGCGGGCCGCCGGCGCTGCCTCGGCCGCCGGGGCCGGCGCATCGCCGTCGCCGCCGAGCGACGCGATAACCGCCCCGATCGGCAGCGTGTCACCTTCCTGGGCGACGATCGCGAGCACCCCGTCGGCGTCGGCTTCGTAGGTCATCGTCGCCTTGTCGGTCTCGATCTCGACGAGCTCTTCGCCGCGAGTCACCTGCTCCCCGTCGTGCTTGAGCCAGCGCACGATCGTGCCCTCCTCCATCGAGTCGGACAGGCGTGGCATCGTGACCTGCCCCATCAGCCGGACACCCGCTCGCCGAATGTCGCCAGCACGGCCTCGACTATCTGCGGCGGGTGAGGAAAGGCGAGCTGCTCCAGCGGCCGCGAGTACGGCATCGGCACGTCCGCGCCGGTCACACGGCCCACCGGCGCGTCGAGCGAGTCGAAGGCCTGTTCCTGGATCAGCGCCGCGAGGTTGGCGCCGACCCCGCCGTGCGGCCAGCCCTCCTCCACGATCACGCAGCGATTGGTCTTGCGCACCGACCCGAGGATCGTGTCGAGGTCGAGCGGACGCAGCGTCCGCGGATCGATCAGCTCGGCCTCGATCCCGTGCTGCTCGCTCAGCTCTTCCGCGGCCGAGGCCGCCGTCACCGCC
>DASZZG010000083.1:0-6206 GCA_035543355.1 Solirubrobacteraceae bacterium
GAAGCCGGGAACCGGCGGCACGAAGCCCATGTTCGCGGGGTACGGCTCGGCGAGGATCGCCGCGTGGGGACGTTCCTCGGTCGCCCGCGTCAACGCCTCGGCGTCGTTCCACGGGACCACCGTCGTAGCGGCCGTGACCGCGGCGGGCACGCCGGGCGAGCTGGCGACGGCCTGCGTCGCGAGGCCGGACCCGGCCTGCGCGAGCAGGCCGTCGACGTGGCCGTGGTAGGCGCCGGCGAACTTGAGCACGGCGTCCCGCCCGGTCGCGGCGCGGGCCAGGCGCAGCGCGCCGATCGTCGCCTCCGTCCCCGACGAGGTCATCCGCAGCATCTGCACGGACCCCATCCGCGCGCTGACCTCAGCCGCCAGGTCGACCTCGCGCGCCGTCGGAGCGCCGAACGTCGTGCCGGCACGAGCCGCCTCGACGACCGCCGCGACGACTTCGGGGTGAGCGTGGCCGCAGATCAGCGGCCCCCAGCTCATGACGTAGTCGATGTAGCGGTTCGAGTCGACGTCGACCAGCTCCGCGCCCTCGCCGCGAGCGACGAAGAGCGGCTCGCGGCCGATCGCGCGCATCGCGCGCACGGGCGAGTTGACGCCGCCCGGAAGGAGCGCGAGGGCGCGCTCGTACAGCGCGCTCGAGCGCGCTGTGGTGGCCCCCTCGAGCGCCGGGGAGCGCGGCGCGCTCACGACGCGTGCTCGGCTTCCCAGCGCCTGGAATCGTCGGTGAAGTAGAGCATGCGGATCTTCTTGAACTCAGTCGACGAGTAGAGCGTGGCCCGCTCGGAGATCTCGAACTCGTCGGCGATCGCGTCGAGGACCGCGTCGCACTCGCCCTTCGAGCGCCCGTGCGCCATCGTGAAGATCGAGTACGGCCAGTCCTCATACGTCGGCCGCTGGTAGCAGTGCGAGATGCCGCGGAACGCCGCCATCCGCGGTCCCAGCTCGGCGATCTGGGAGTCGGGCACGTTCCAGACTCCCATTCCGTTGGCCGAGAAGCCGGCCCGGCGGTGAAAGAGGATCGCCGCGACACGACGCAGAGCGCCGCGTTCGCGCATCGACTCCAACTGCTCGAGCAGCGCCGCGACGGATACCCCTAGCGCCTGTGCCGCCGGCTCGTACGGCTCGGGGACGACCGGCATGTCGCCCTGGAGCGCGCGGATGACCTCGATCTCGAACTCCGACAGGGCGATCGGCTCGAGGTCGCGCGGCGCCTCGACGACGCCGGCCGTGGCGAGCGCATCGGTGTCGCCCTCCATCTCGAGGTCCATCCTGATCTTGAACAGCCGCAGCGTGGGCAGCTGGCGGATCGAGCTGGCCCCCGCCCGTTCGGCGATCAGCTCGAGCGTGCCGTCGATGCCGAGCCGCGACTCACCTTCGACCGCCAGCGTGAACCAGAGGTTGAACTCGTGGTTGCGCAGGTAGTTGTGGGTCACGCCCGGGTGCGTGTTGATGAAGCTCGCGGCGCGCTGCGGGTGCTCCGGATCGACCTTGGCCGCGACCAGCATCGACTTGTAGCCGAGCGCGCGGGTGTCGAATATCGGCGTGACCTGGCGGATGATCCGCTCGTCGACCAGCCGCTGCACGCGGCTGATCGCCTCCCCCTCCGAGATCTCCGCCTGCTCGGCGACGTGCAGATAGGGCCGCGGCTGAAGCGGAAAGCTCGACTGCATCAGGTTGAGCAGGCGCTTGTCGAACGGGTCGAGCGCGATCGCGGCGCCGCCGTGGCGCGATCGCAGCTTGGGCACCGCCGTCCTCACCGAAGCCATCCCGCGACGTCCTTGGCGTGGTAGGTGATGATCATGTCGGCGCCCGCACGCCGGATCGACAGCAGCGTCTCGAGCACCACCGCGCGCTCGTCGATGTAGCCGGCAGCCGCCGCAGCCTTGACCATCGCGTACTCGCCCGACACGTGGTATGCCGCGACCGGCATCCGCGTCGCCTGTTTGACGGCGCGGATCACGTCGAGATACGCGAGCGCCGGCTTGACCATGATCACGTCGGCGCCCTCGTCGGCGTCGAGCAACGCCTCGCGCACCGCCTCGTCGCCGTTGGCCGAATCCATCTGGTAGCCGCGCCGATCGCCGAACGCGGGCGCGGACTCCGCCGCTTCGCGGAACGGGCCGTAGAAGGCGCTCGCGAACTTCGCCGAGTAGGCCACTATCGGGAGGTCCGAAAAGCCCTCGGAGTCGAGCTCGGCGCGGAGCGCGCCGACGCGCCCGTCCATCATGTCGCTCGGGGCCACGGCGTCGGCGCCGGCGCGCGCGTGGGAGACGGCGGTGCGCGCGAGCAGCTCGAGCGTGGCGTCGTTGTCGACATCAGCGCCTCCGTCGAGCAGAACGCCACAGTGGCCGTGGCTGGTGTACTCGCACAGACAGACGTCGGTGATCACGACGATCTCCGGACAGGCCTCTTTGATCGCCCGCACCGCGAGCTGGACGACTCCTTCGTCGTCCCACGCGCCGCTGCCCTGCTCGTCCTTGTCGAGCGGAATGCCGAACAGCAGCACGGCGGGCACGCCGAGCGCGTGCAACTCGGCCGCCTCGGCGGCCGCCGCGGAGATCGAAAGCCGGTCGATCCCGGGCATCGCATCGAGCGCCTGGCGTGGCGACTCGGCGCCGGCCACGACGAACAGCGGCTGCACGAGGTGGCTGACGCTGAGCTCCGTCTCGCGCACCAGCGAACGCAGCACGCCGTTCTTGCGCAGGCGGCGCAAGCGTGTCTGGGGAAATGCCATCCGCTGCAAGGATAGCCCCGCGGGGGCTCTGGACCGGGCGCTCCGGACCGGGCGCGCCTGGATGACTACGCGAAGCGCCGCAGCGAGAGCCGTGCGAGCGCGGCGAAGGCGATGGTCAGCCCGAGCAGGTGCAGCAGCGGGCCAAGCAGGCCTCCTCCTCCGTTGATCGCCGAGTTGGTGGCCTGTAGCGCCGCCTTGAAGGGAAACATGAACGAAACGGTCTTGATCACGGTGAACAGCCCAGCCGAGACGGCGCCGCTGGGCACGAGCGCCAGGAAGGCGATCGGAAGCGACAGCAGGAACGCCAGCAGCGAGGCTGCCCGCACCTCGCGCGCCAGTCCGCCGATCGCCACGCCGAGCGCCGCGAAGCCCAGCGAGCCCGCGGCGAGCGCCAGCAGCCACTGCGAAAAGCGCCCGTAGTCGAGGCCGATGAAGGCAGCTATCCCGACGAGCATCGCGAGTGACACGGCGAACGCGCACATAGCCGACAGCGCGATCTTCTCGGCGAGCAGTCCGCCACGCGAGACAAGCCCGCGCACGAGCCGCGAGAACGCGCCCTCCTCGCGCTCGAGCGCGAGCATTCCGGCCGCCAGCAGGACGGTCACGAACATCAGCGAGACCGTCACCGACGCGGCCGTGGCGAAGGCATCGAGCGGCATGCGGTGCGCGCCCTGAAGCGGGGTCCGCGTGACGTTCACCGGCTGGGAGACGGTGCCGAGCACCTGCTTCGAGAGGTCGAGGTTCGAGATCGCGAGGTTGGCGAAGGCGATCACCCGCGCCAGCTCGGCGCGCTGTCGAGAGTGCCGTGGCAGGCGCGCCTGGGCGGCGCGCAGGATCGTACGGGTCTGCCTCAGGCCGAGCACCTGGATCGTGCGCCCGAGCAGGTCGAGCTGGCCGCCGGAGACGAGCAGGCCGATGTCCCCGATCGCGATCCGCTTGAACTTGCGCGCGAGCGCGGCGTTGGCGTCCGCGAGGCGCGAATGGATGAGCGCGTCGACGAAGCTGCCCTTGAGCGGGTCCTCGTTGTTGTAGACGACCTCGACGGTCGCCGGTTGCAACCCGGTCGCGAGCTTTTGGACGACGTCGGCGGGAATGATCAGCGCCCCGAGAACCTCACCCGAGCGGACCTTGTCGATCGCCTGCTTGCGCGTTTGAACGCGCACCGGCTTGACCGACTTGAAGAGCTCGTTCGCGTAGCTCGCCGTGTTGATCTGCTCCGCGCCGACGCTGAGCGTCGCCTGACCGGGCGGCACCAGATTGAGGAAGGCGATCTTCGGCTTTTCCGGCCCGCGCGAGAGGGCGAAGCCGATCAGCAGCGCGACCGCGATCGGATAGATGATCAGCAGCGACACGAGCAGCGGCGAGCGCCGGAGAATCTGCAAGTCCTTGATCAGCAGCCAGCGCATCTGGCGCGCGATCAGTGGCCGCGCTCGTGCAGGAAGCGCACGAACGCGGCCTCGAAGTCGTGTGACTCGCCGACGGTCGCCTGAAACTCGGCCGGCGAGCCGCTGAACAGCAACTCACCGTCGGCGAGCACCAGCAACCGGTTCGCGTAGCGCTCGGCCTCGCCGACGTCGTGCGTCGAGAAGAGCACCGTCGTGCCGTCGCGCGTGAGCCCGAGGATGAACTGCCAGAGACGCTCGCGCTGACGCGGGTCAAGCGCCGATGACGGCTCATCGAGCAAGAGCACGGGTGGGTTGGCGATCAGCCCGATCGCGATGTTCACCCGCTGACGGTTTCCGCCCGACAGCCGCGACGTCTCTTCGCCGGCGCGCTCACCCAGGCCGGTCTGATCGAGCATCCGCGTCACCGCCCCGTCCACGTCGGCGACCCCCTCGAGCCGCGCGAACAGCCGCAGGTTCTCGACAACGGACAGCTTCGCGTAGAGCGCGGCATCTTGAGGAACCCAGCCGAGCTCGTCCGGCGGCCGCGAGACGGAGCCGCCGTCGGGCGCCTGGATGCCGGCGAGGATCGACAGCAGCGTCGTCTTCCCGGCCCCGTTCGGTCCTGTGACGGCGACTACCTCGCCCGCGCGCGCCTCGAATGAGACGTCGCGCAAGGCGATGCGATCGCCGAAGCGCTTGCTGACGCCGTCGGCGCTCAGCGCAGACTCGCCCGCCGCGGTGGGAGCGGTGGTGGCCATCCGCGCGCAGGCTATCCCCGAGTGGGTGCCTCGGGCTCCAGCGGACTGCCGCACGCGTGACATCGCGCGTCGCCGTCGTCGACTGCCGCGCCGCATTCTCCGCAGCGCAGCATGGGAGCGGTCGCGCCGGCGCCGAGCACGCCCGCTCGCGGGGTCGCGGCGCGGCGCGCCAGGATCGCCTCGGCGCTCGGCGTGCCCCACGGCTCGAGCACCAGGTGGCGGCGCAGGTAAATCACCGTCTCGCGCACGATCGCGGCGATCGGCAGCGAGAGCAGGGCGCCCGGCAGGCCATAGAGCTGGCCCCCGAGCAGCAGCGCGAGGATCACTATCAGCGGGTTTATCCGCAGCGACTTGCCGAACACCTGTGGCGCGACGACGTGGCCCTCGATCTGCTGCAGCGAAACGAACAGGAGCACCAGCCAGACGGCGCTCAGGGGGTCGTTGATCAGCGCCAGGATCAGCGGCGGCGCGGCACCGAGAATGGGGCCGACGTACGGAATCAGCTCCATCAGGCCGTAGAAGATCCCGAAGAACAACGCGTAGCGCTGGCCATCGGGAAAGATCCCGAGCACGCCGAAGATCCACAGGGCGAGCGCCGTGCTCGAGCCCATGATCAGCGAGAACAGCAGCTGCCCACGAACGTAGTTGAAGACGGCTCGCTGGGCGCGCAGTGGAAAGTCGTCCTCGGGCGTGCCGTCGCCGCGCGGCAGGGCGGAGCGCACCAGCGCGCCTATTCGATCGCTGTAGATCAGCATGTAGACCGTCAGCACGATGATCAGGATGAGCGCAAACGCAGCCGTCACCACCTGCTGAAGAATGTTGCTTGTGAACGAGAGCAGGCTGCCGGAGCCTTTGAGCACCTTGCTCTGAAGCGACTGCAGAGCAGTCTTGCCGGGCTGCGTGATCTGCACTTTGATGCCGTTGTCGTTGAGCCACGTCTGAAAGCTGGCGATGCTGTTGTTGGCCGAATTGACGAATCCCGGCAGGTCCCGCTGGAAGCGCTTCACCTGGTGAGAAACGGGATTCGCGAGCGCGATCCCGATCCCCGCAAACGCCAGCAGGAAGCAGAGGAAGATCGCCAGCACGGCCAGCCCGCGTGGCAGCTTCAGCCGCTCCAAGACCTTCACGAGCGGATTCAGCATCAGCGCGGCGACGCCGGCGACGAGGAATACCAGCAGCACCGAGCCGGCCGCCCGCGCGAGCGCCCAGAGACCCAGCAGCGAAAGCGGCAGGAGCACGAGCTGAATCCAGCGCGAAACCACGACGACCTCGGGGGGCGCGACGTTTGCCGGTCGGGCGGCATCCACGTCCCGGGCCGACGCAGGG
>DASZZG010000084.1:0-11239 GCA_035543355.1 Solirubrobacteraceae bacterium
CGAGGCGGCGATCGCTTCCACGCAGCTGGGCGGGTGGCTAAGGGAGACGAGACGGCCATCTCTTCCACGCAGCCCGTAGCGGTGGCTATCAAGATTGATAGCCCGGCTACCAGCTCCGCAAGAGGGACCTTCGTCCGAGCCCTCGAGACTCCGACCAGCGCCTATGCTTGCCCCGATGAGCTACACGATCAAGAACCTCCGCGACGTCGACGACTCCGCCGTGAAGTTCGGTTTCTCCGAGACGCAGGAGGCGCGCTTCGCGCGCACGGCCCTGGACGCCGAGGAGACCGGCCTCGCCTACCACGTACTGCACCCCGGCAAGCGCCAGGGATTCGCCCACCGCCACGAGCTGGCCGAGGAGGTGTACGTCGTGCTCGCCGGTAGCGGGCGCGTCAAGCTCGACGACGAGGTCGTGGACATCGGGCGGTTGGACGCGATCCGCGTAGCGCCAAAGGTCACGCGTGCCTTCGAGGCGGGGCCGGAGGGTCTCGAGCTGCTGGTCTTCGGGCCGTATCGCGCCGGTGACAGCGAGATGGTCCAGGGTTTCTGGGGCGAGTCGTAGCAGTGCGCCGCCGATCGCACCGATGAGCGATCCCGTTCGCTACGAGCGCATCGGCGCCGCCGCGGTGCTGACAATCGACCGGCCGGAGCGACGCAACGCCGTCGACGGCGCGACGGCGACGGCGCTGGGCGAGGGCTATCGGGCGTTCGTCGACGATGACGACGCGCGCGTGCTCGTGCTCACCGGGGCCGGCGACGTTGCTTTTTGCGCCGGCGCCGATCTCAAGGCACTCGAGAGCTTCGCGCCCCGGCTGGGCGCGACGGAGGGACCGCTCGGCTTCACGCGGCTGACATCGCCGAAGCCGACGATCGCCGCGATCTCCGGCTGGTGCCTGGCGGGCGGACTGGAGCTTGCGCTCTGGTGCGATCTACGAATCGCCGCCGAGGGGTCGACGCTCGGCTTTCCCGAGCGGCGCTGGGGCGTGCCGCTGATCGACGGCGGAACGCAGCGCCTGCCGCGGATCGTCGGGCTCGGGCGGGCGCTCGACATCATCCTTTCCGGGCGGATGGTCGAGGCCGCAGAGGCGCATGCGATCGGATTGCTGACCGAGATCGTCGCGCCCGGCGCCCACCTCGACCGCGCGCTCGAATACGCGGAGGCGCTCGCAGCCTTCCCGCAGCAGACAATGCTCGCCGACCGGCGCGCGGCGATCGCCGGCTTCGGGCTGCCGCTCGAGGCGGCGCTGGCGGTCGAGGCGCAGGCCGGGATGGAGACCTTCGAGGCGGCTCAGCGGGGCGCCAAGCGGTTCGCCGGCGGAGAGGGCCGCGGTGGCTCGGGCGCCGGCATCTAACCCAGCGGTATAGGCTGACGCGATGACCTATTTCGTTACGGGCGCCACAGGCTTCATCGGACGTTTTCTCGTCGAGCGGCTGCTCCAGCGCGAGGGCCAGATCCACGTGCTCGTGCGCGAGGGATCAACCCAGCGTCTGGACGACCTGATCGAGCGCTGGGAGCAGGCAAGCGGAGGCGCGCGTGAGCGGATCGTCCCCGTGATCGGCGACCTGACCTCACCCAACCTCGGCGTGTCCGACGAGACGATCGCCCAGCTCGACGGCAAGATCGATCACTTCTTCCACCTCGCCGCGGTCTACGACATGACCGCCGACGAGGAGCGCAACGCCAAGGCCAACGTCGAGGGCACGCGCAACGCGGTCGACCTCGCCAATGCTGTCCACGCCGGGATCTTCCACCACACCTCTTCGATCGCCGCCGCGGGGAAGTTCAAGGGCCTCTTCCGCGAGGACATGTTCGACGAGGGACAGAAGCTCGACCACCCCTACCACCGCACCAAGTTCGAGTCCGAGCGGATCGCGCGCACGCGCACCGAGGTTCCCTGGCGCGTCTACCGTCCCGCGGTCGTCGTCGGGCATTCCGAGACCGGCGAGATGGACAAGATCGACGGCCCCTACTACTTCTTCAAGGCGATCCAGACGGCGCGCCACTACCTGCCGGAGTGGGTCCCGCTGATCGGCCCCGAGATGGGCTACACGAACATCGTGCCGGTCGACTACGTCGCGGCGGCGATGGACTACATCGCCCACCAGCCCGGCCTCGATGGCCAGGCCTTCCACCTCACCGATCCGAAGGGCCAGCGCTCAGGCGACGTGATGAACGAGTTCGCGAAGGCAGCGCACGCACCCCACCTGGCGATGCGAATCGACCAGAAGCTGATCGCCGCGCTGCCGAAGGGCACCCTGTCGATGCTGATGAAGGTGCCCGCGGCACGCGATATCCGGCGCACCGTCCTCGCCGACTTCGGGATCCCCGACGACGTGATCGAGTATGTCGGGCTGACCGCGCAGTTCGACACGCGCGACACCGAGCGCGCGCTCGACGGATCGGGCATCGAGCTGCCGCCGCTGCGGTCCTACGCGGTCAAGTTGTGGGACTACTGGGAGCGCAACCTCGACCCCGACCTGTTCAAGGACCGCTCGTTCGACCACGCGATCAACGGCAAGGTCGTGATGATCACCGGCGGCTCCAGCGGCATCGGCAAGGCCACGGCCCACAAGGTCGCGGCGGCCGGAGGCATTCCCCTGCTGGTGGCGCGCAGCGCCGACAAGCTGGAGGAGACGAGACAGGAGATCGAGGACGCGGGCGGCACCGCGCACGTCTACTCCGCCGATCTCTCCGATCCCGAGTCGATCGACGACCTGGTCGAGCGCGCGCTCGCCGACCACCCCAAGATCGACATGCTCGTCAACAACGCCGGTCGCTCGATCCGCCGCTCCGTCGCGCACAGCTACGACCGCTTCCACGATTTCGAGCGCACGATCCAGCTCAACTATCTGGGCACGATCAAGCTGATCATCGCGCTGCTGCCGCACATGCGCGACCAGGGCGGCGGCCACATCGTCAACGTCTCCTCGATCGGCGTGCAGACGTCGCCGCCGCGATTCTCGGCCTACGTGGCCTCGAAGGCGGCGCTCGACGCGTTCACGCGCTGCGTCGCCTCGGAGGTGATCGGCGACGGCGTCACGTTCACGACGATCCACATGCCGCTGGTCAAGACGCCGATGATCGCGCCGACGAAGATGTACGACTCGTTCCCGACGAGCACACCGGATGAGGCCGCGGACATGGTCTGCGAGGCGCTGCGCGCCAAGCCGAAGCACATCGGCACGCGCCTGGGCACCTTCGGCGAGGTGATGTACGCGCTCGCGCCGAAGGTCTCGGATCAGATCCTGCACATGGCGTACAAGGTCTTCCCCGACTCGGCCGCGGCCAGGGGCGAGAAGGACAAGGACAAGAAGGAGACCGCCTCGAACGAGGCGATCGCGCTCGCGCACCTGATGCGCGGCGTGCACTGGTAGCGGAGACTTCGTAACAAGAAGCGCGCGCCCGGGGCTGGCGGCGGGGGGCTGTGTAAGAAACGACCCACTGTGGGTCGAAACGTCGACAACCCCCGGGCTTGGGCGATTGCGCGACTGGCGGCACAGCAATACGGAGTGATTTCGCTTGCGCAGCTGCAAGCGCTCGGCCAGAGCGCCAGCGGCGTGCGCAATCAGGCCGCTCGAGCGCGGCTTCGGCAGGTGCATCGCGGGGTATACGCGGTCGGTCACGCTCCGCTCGTCGCCGAAGGGGTCTTGCTGGCCGCCGTTCTTGCGTGCGGGCCGGGAGCGGCCCTCTCGCACCTCTCCGCCGCGGGGCTCCTGGACCTACGGCCGACGAGCCGAGCAGCGATCGATGTGACGACGCGGCGCGGCGCGGCGCGTAGGCGCGCCGGGATAAGTGCCCACGCGTCGGGCACCCTGCGTCCGCAGGACGTCACGACGGTCCGCAGCATCCCATGCACGACGGTCGCGCGCACGCTGCTCGACCTCGCCGACGTGATCCGGCCCGGCGCGCTCGAGCGCGCGCTCGAGCGCGCCGAGATGCTGCGCGTACTCGATACCAGAGCGGTCGAAGAGCAACTGGCCAACGCCGACGGCCGCCGCGGCGCCCCGACCCTCGCCCGCCTGATCAGTGAAATTCGCCCCGAGACCCACACCCGCAGCGAGTTCGAGGACCGCTTCCTCTCGCTTTGCTGTGCCGCCGGCATCCCACGCCCGAAAGTGAACGCTCAGCTGGCGCTTGGAGACAAGCTCATGGAGGCCGACTTTCTGTGGCCCAACGAGCGACTGATCGTCGAATCGGACGGTTACGCCGCCCACGGCACTCGCCGAGCATTCGAGCGCGACCGCCGTCGCGACGCGCTCCTCCTCGTCGCCGGCTACCGCACGGTCCGCGTCACGTGGGGGCAGTTGAGGAACGCCTCGGCCGAGGTCGCAGCCACTGTCGCAGCTCTCTTCAGATCCGAAAAACGGGAATGAGCCGTTGCTCGTGCTCGGCCTCGATCCGCGCGATCACCTCGATGTGCTGCTCGAGCCCCGAGCCGCGCAGCTTCGTCGCGAGCAGCTCGTCCACCTGGTAAATACCGGCCGAGTTCGACATCGCGATTTCGACGCGCACCGCGCGATCCTCGCCGGCCTCGATTCGAACCTCCTCGATCGCGTAAGCCGACAGCGAGTGGATGTTCTGGCGGCCCGACTCGAATGGCACGCGCGAGCGACCGCGGCTCATGTCGAGCGCGTCCGCCACACGCACGATTCCGGCCTCGATCGTGAATGGATCGCCGCGCCGGCGGTGGCCGATGATCGCGTGCAGAGCCTCGGCGACGACGACCGAACGCTCGGGCTCCTCGTATACCCCGTCCAGCAGCGAGCCGAGCTTGTCGGCGGTCAGGAAGAGCGAGTACTCCTCGTGATCGGTGCGATGCACCGACATTCCCACGCAGTGGAACAGGCAGGCGGCGGCGATCACGACCTCGGCGTCGTGCTCGCTCATCGCATGGTCGGCCACCATCGACGGCACGACGTCGCGCTTGAACAGCAGCCGCGCCATCCGCAGCGCGATGTTGAGCACGATCCGGATGTGCACCCAGGAGTGGTCGGACATCCCGAGGCGGCGGGTCGCGTTGACCGCCGAGACGTGCCACCACGCTTTGAGCTGGGCGTCCGAATTGGCCGCCTCGAGCAGCCGCTCGAGGCGCCGGTTGCCGCGCACCGGTGCATCGATGCGGACGTCGGCGATCGCCTCGGCCGGCGGGCGCGGCGCCTCCAGCTGCGTGAACTCGGGCTCGTCCGTCATGCCAGGCGCTCCAGCCGTTCGAGCAGCACGCCCTCGCGCACGCCGCCGCGGCCGATCTCGAGCGGCCGTCGCAGGCGCGTGCAGGCCTCGGCGAAGATCAGCACGCCCGCCGGCAGCAGCCGCACTCGCCGCGGATCGAGCTCGTGCGCCTCGGCCAGCTCCCAGCTCGGCCCGCTCGACAGCAGCGCCAGCGTGTGATCCACCGCATCCGCGTCGAGCAACGAGCCCGCCAGGCGGGGCAGTGAGCCTGCCGACCCGCCGACCGCGAGCGCGCGGTCGCAGCCCGGAAGCTCGACCTGATCGAACCCGCTCGAGACGCGTGCGCGCACGGCATCGAGCTCCAACGCGGTGGGCGGATCGCCGGTGAGGAACTCCTCGGCGAGCGCGCCCGAGCCGAGCGGCAGCGACACCGACCATTCGACGCCGCCGGCGCGCGTGCCGATCGCGATCTCAGACGATCCGCCGCCGACGTCGACGACTGCGATGCGGCAGTCGGCACGGTCGGTCAGGCGGTGGGTCGCGCCGACGAACGCCAGGCGGGCCTCGGCTTCGCCGCTGAGCACCTCGAGCTCGACGCCACAGACTTGATTGACCGCTCCCCCGAGCTGGGCCCCGTTGGGAGCGCGGCGAATCGCCGCCGTGGCCACCGCATGCACGATCGTCGAGCCCAATTCGCGCGCCACCCGCACCTGCTCGGCGACCACGCCGGCGACCTCGGCGATCTTGTCCTGCCCGATCTCCCCCCCGCATCCGAGTCCGCGCCCAATCCGTGTGAACGCGCGCTCCTCGTGGATCGTCCTGAGCCCGGTGCCGTTCGGCTCCGCGACGAGCAGGCGCGTGGTGTTGGAGCCGATATCGATGCAGGCGCAGACCATCGCGACAGCGCCGATCTTGTCAGGAAGGCGAGCGCAGCGGGCTGCTGGCCGGCGGGGAGAGGGATGATGTGCGCGATGACCGACGCCCCGGCGATCGAGGTCCGCGACCTGACGAAGCGCTATGGCGACCTCGGTGCGGTCCGCGGGATCGACTTCACGGTCGCGCGCGGCGAGGTATTCGGCCTGCTCGGGCCCAACGGCGCGGGCAAGACGACGACCGTCGAGATCCTCGAGGGCTTTCGCGAGCGCAGCGGCGGCAGCGTCAGCGTGCTCGGGTTCGATCCTGGGCGCAGGCCCCGCGAGCTGCGCCAGCGGGTCGGCATCGTGCTCCAGAGCACGGGCATCTACCGCCACATCACGGTGCGCGAGGCGATCGAGCACTTCGCGCGCCTGTACCCCGCGCCGCGGGACGTCGATCAGACGCTCGCGCTCGCCGGGCTCGACGGCAAGGAGAACGACCGCACCGCGAAGCTCTCCGGCGGGCAGCTGCGCCGACTCGACTTCGCGCTCGCGCTTGTCGGCGATCCCGAGCTGATCTTCCTCGACGAGCCCACCACGGGATTCGACCCCGCGGCGCGGCGCACCGCGTGGGATACCGTGCGCTCGCTCAAGGCGCTCGGCAAGACGGTGCTGCTGACGACGCACTACCTCGACGAGGCTCAGGCGCTCGCCGATCGGGTGGCGATCATCAAGGACGGCGAGATTCTCGCCGAGGGTATGCCCAGCGAGCTGGGAGTCGGAGGAGACGCCCGCTATCGCGTCTCCTACCGCGACGGCGACGGCAGATTGGTCGAGCACGAGACCGACGATCCCACGACGCTGCTGCACGAGCTCACGGGGCACGCGCTCGAGCGCGGCCGGCGCCTCGAGCAGCTCAGCGTGGCACGCCCGTCGCTCGAGGACGTCTACCTGGAGCTGACGGCCGATGACTGAGACGCTCGCAATGACCTGGCGCCAGTACCGGCTCGAGCGGCGGATGTTCTGGCGCAACCCGAGCGCAGCGTTCTTCAACTTCCTCTTCCCGCTGATCTTCCTCGCGCTGTTCGGGGCGATCCTGCACAACAACCAGAAGACCCTCAATGTGATCGTCCCCGGGATCGCGGGCATGAGCGTGATGTCGACGACGTTCACCGCGCTGGCGTTCAACCTGACATTCCTGCGCGAGCAGGGCGTGCTCAAGCGGATGCGCGGCACGCCGATGCCCTCGAGCGCCTACCTCGCCGCGATCGCCGCCAACGCGGTCACGAACACGGCGCTTCAGATCGGGATCATCACGATCGCGGGACACGCCTTCCTGGGCATCCCCTGGCCCCACAGCGGCATCGAGCTGGTCGTCTTCACGATCGCCGGAGTGGTCTGCTTCGCGTCGCTCGGCGTCGCGCTGTCGCACGCGATCCCGAACTTCGAATCGGCGCCCGCCTACGTGAACGCGATCTTTCTCCCGGTGATCTTCGTCTCCGGCGTCTTCTACGACGTCAAGCACGTGCCCGGCTTCCTGCGCGCGATCGCCCAGGTGCTGCCGCTCAAGCACGTGATCGACGGGCTGTCCGGAGCGATGGTGACCGGACGCAGCTTGAGCTCGAACGTGGGATCGCTCGGCGTCGTGCTCGCCTGGGGCGCGCTGGGCGTGGCGCTCGCTGTGCGCGGCTTCTCGTGGGAGGCGAAGCGAAGCTAGTCGCCCGAGACGACGAACGCGGGTGGCGGCTCGCCCTCCACGCGCACGCTGACATCGGCCATCGGGGAGCGCTCCCAGGCGCCGCGCAGCAGCCCGTACACGAGCACATCGTGGACGCGGTCGCCGTGGCGGTGGAACGCCGCGAGCTTCCCTTCGCGGGCGAAACCGAGCTTCTCCAACGCTCGCTGGGAGCGGAGGTTGTCGGGGTTGGTGTAGGCGCCGAGGCGCTGCATGCCGAGCACGTCGAAAGCGAGCCGCGCGACCAGCGCCTTGCTTTCGGCATTCGCGCCCGTGCCCCACCAAGGACGCCCCAGCCAGGTGCCGAGGATGCAGCGGCGATCGCGCCGCGACAGCTCGGACAATCCCGTGACGCCGATTGGACCGCGCTCGCGGTCGATGATCAGCAGGTCCAGCGTTTCGCCTCGGTCGCGTCGATCGGGTAGGCCGGCGATGTAGCTCTCGGCCTGCTCGACGCGCTCGTAGGGACCCCACGAGAAGAAGCGGGTGACCTCCGCGTCCGATGCCAATGCGAACAGCGCGGGCGCATCCTCAACCGTCGCATAGCGCAGCGTCAGCGTCGGTCCGTCGACCCGCAATGAGACGTTGTCCATAGGCGGCGATGGTATATCTGGCAATTGTGGCCCTGGCCCTGCTCTACGACGTCCACGGCAATCTCGCGGCGCTCGAGGCCGTGCTCGCCGACGCCGCGCAGCGTGGCGTGAGCCGTTTTCTGCTCGGCGGCGACTATGCGCTGTTCGGCCCTGCGCCTGCCGAGACGCTGCGGCGGCTGCGCGAGCTCGATGCGAGCTGGATTCGGGGGAACGGCGAGCGCTGGTCGCAGACGCCCGCCGATGCGCCGGACGACGCGGTCGTACAGGGCGCGATTGAGGCCACGCGAGCTGCCCTCGGCGAGCGCGCTGTCGTCGAGCTCGCCAGCCTGCCGGCGCAGCTTGCGCGCGACGGCACGCTCTATTGCCACGGCTCGCCGCTGTCCGATGTTCGCTCGTTCCTGCCCGAGCCGGCGCCCGACGAAGACGAGCTGCTGCGCGACGTAACCGAGCCGAGGCTCGTGTTCGGGCACACCCACCTACCGTTTCGCCGCAGCTCGGCGAACGGCATCGAGCTTGTCAACCCGGGCTCCGTGGGCATGCCGTTCGACGGCGATCCGAGGGCCGCCTACGCCGTCCTGGACGAGCGGGGCGACGTCGAGCATCGCCGCGTCGCCTACGATCACGCGGCGAGCGCCGCGCAGCTGCGCGAGCGCGAGCCGGGCAGCTGGGCGGCGGTCGTCGCGTGGCGCATCGAGAATGCGCGCTACGCCTAACACAGCAGCAATGCCCAGCCAATCGCGCACAACTCCCCCCAAGTCAAGATGGATGGCGCATCGCCTCTCTGACCCAGGGACCACGAATGCTCAAGCTGCAAACACCCCTCGAGCCCGAAACTCCGCCACACACGGAGCAGGCCGATCCACGCCTCGCCGGGCTGACCATCGTGCTTCCCTGCCACAACGAGCAGGCCAACGTCGTAGAGGCCGTGCGCCAGGCGCGAGACGCCGCTCGAAGCGTCAGCCTGCGCCACGAGATCATCGTCGTCGACGACGGCTCGTCCGATGCGACGGCCGAGATCGCCGAGCGGCTCGTGCGCACCTCCGGCGACGTTCGCCTGGTCGTGCACGGCAGCAACCGCGGCTACGGAGCCGCGGTCCGGGCCGGCGTCAGCGCCGCGCGAATGCCCTGGATCCTGCTGACCGACGGCGACCTGCAATTCGATCTCGCCGACCTGCGGCGTTTCCTGCCGCATACCCGCGACCACGACCTGTTGATCGGCTATCGCGAGCAGCGCAACGATCCCGTCCAGCGACGGATCAACGCCGCCGGCTGGAACTGGCTCGTGCGCCGCGTGTTCAGGCTGCGCGTGCGCGACGTCGACTGCGCGTTCAAGCTGCTGCGGCGCGACCTGCTCGACGGCTTCTCGCTGCAATCCGACGGCGCGATGATCGACACCGAGCTGCTGGTCAAGAGCCTCCGCTCGGGCGCGCGCATGCGCCAGATCGGCGTCCGCCATCGCCCCCGCGCCGCCGAGGAGCAGAGCGGCGCCCACCCGCGGGTCTTTGCGCGTGCGCTGCGCGAGCTAGCCGCACTGCGCCGAACGTTCGGATCGACCGCGGCCCGCTGAGCCTGACGCGCAACGGCGCCGGCTGATGCCGGAGCCGCCGGGCCTGATCCGCGTGCGCGGCTGGCTCGATCGACATCGCTGGACGTGCGCGATCGTCGCCGTGACGCTGCTGGCCGGCGGACTGCGGCTCCACGCACTCGGCCGCGTGCCGTCGAACCCGTTCTACGACGCCGCTGTGCGCAGCATGCTGCATTCGTGGCACAACTTCTTCTTCGGCGCATTCGAGCCCAGCGGACGCGTCTCGATCGACAAGCCCCCGATCGACCTCTGGGCGCAGGTGATCAGCGTAAAGCTGTTCGGCTTCACCAGCGTCGCGCTGAAGCTGCCGCAGGCGATCGCGGGCACCCTCACCGTGCCGCTGCTCTACGACCTTGCGCGCCGCGCGTTCGGGCGCTACGCCGGGCTTACGAGCGCGATCGCTTACGCCGTGCTGCCGCTGGCGGTGGTGACCGCCCGCAGCGACACGATGGATTCACTGATGGCCGCGATCGTGGTGCTGGCGGCCTGGCTGATCGTGATCGCCGCACAGCACGAACGCCCGCGCTTGCTGTTCCTCGCCGCGGCGGTCATGGGCGTGGCGTTCAACGTCAAGCTGTTCGAGGCGCTGGTCGCGCTACCGGCAATCGTCGTGCTGTATTACCTCGCGACGCGGGCAGCGATCCCCCACCGTGCGCGGCGGCTCGCGATCGCAGCGGCGATCTTCGTCGTCACGGCGCTCTCGTGGGTGACGTTGGCGTCGCTGGGGCCCTCAAACAGCGCTCCATTCCCGATCGGCTCGACTGACGGGACGGTGTTCAACGTCGTCTTCGTCTATGACGGCATCGATCGGCTGAAGGGCAAACCGCAGCCGCTCAAGGCGAACCGACGCCGCGCCAGGGGTCGCCGAGGGAACAGCGTGTCGAGGAGACTCGAGGTAGACCACCCGGGCCTGACCCGCCTGTTCGTCAATAGCGGCGCGGGCTATGGCCGGCCGCTCGGCTCGGAGCTGCTGCCGGCGTTGCTGTTCGGCGGCGTTGCCGTGATCCTGGCGATCATCGAGACGCTGCGCTGGCATGTGCGCCGCTACAGGCTCTCGAGCGCCGCGGCGATCGCGATCGCGGTCTGGCTGCTCACCGGCTTCGTGCTGTTCAGCTCGAGCGGCGCGCTGCACGCCCGCTACCTCGAGGCGTTCACGCCGGCGATCGCGCTGGCGCTCGGCGCAGGAGTGGCGAGTCTGGCGTTGCGCGCCGCCCGCCGCACCGCGCCGCTGCTGGGGCTGCTCGCGATGCTGGCCGTCTCAACGCTGTACGAGTACGACCTCACGAGCAACACGCCTCACGT
>DASZZG010000085.1:0-2699 GCA_035543355.1 Solirubrobacteraceae bacterium
CACACGCGGTCCTGCTGCGCGACCTGCCGCACGGTGACGGGATCATGATCGACGTGCTCGTCGGAACGTTCCTCGGAGACACTGGCGCGTACATCGGCGGACGGATGTTCGGACGGCGTCCGCTGGCGCCCGAGATCTCGCCCTCGAAGACGGTCGAGGGCCTGCTGATCGGGATGGTGACCGCCGTGGTCGCGACATCGTTCGCAGGGCTCTACCAGGACTGGCTTTCCGCCGGCGACGCGCTGCTGCTGGGTGTGGGAGTCGCGATCATGGCGCCGATCGGCGACCTGTTCGAGTCGCTGGTCAAGCGCGACGCCGGGATCAAGGACACGGGGCGGTTCTTCGGCCCTCACGGTGGCGCGCTCGACCGCCTCGATGCGGTGCTGTTCACGCTTCCGACCGGCTACTACATCTGGTCGGCGGTGATGTGATCGGCGAGGATCCCGCAGCGGTCGGCCTGATTCGCAGCGCGGAGGAGGTCACCTCCGAGTGGCTCAGCGGGGCGCTCGGCCACAATCTGCGCGGCTTCACCCTCGACGCGATCGGGACGGGGCAGCTGAGCAGCACCTACCGCGTGACGATCGATGCCGACGCCGAGCCGCGCACCGTTGTCCTGAAGTTGGCCGATGCCGACGCGGACGTCCGCGCGACGGGCATCGCGCTTGGGCTCTACGAGCGCGAGATCCGTTTTTACCGCGACGTCGCCGGCCGGATCACGAGTGACGCGCTGGCGCAATGTCACGCTGCGGTGTTCGACGGTGAGTCGGGGTACTTCACGCTGCTCGTCGAGGACGTCTCGCCCGCGCAGGTCGGCGACCAGATCGCCGGCTGCACCCTCGAGCAGGCCCGCCTCGTCGTTCGCGAGCTCGCTCGCGTACACGCGCCGGTCGTCGAGGATCCCGAGCTCGCGGGCTGGCTGGACAAGCCCGCGCCGGTCAATCAGACGCTCGTCGGCCAGATGCTGCCGGCTTACTACGAACGCTTCGGGGACCGCATCAGCGACGAGCACCGCGCTGTCATCGTCGGCTACCTCCAGAGCCTCGACGCTTGGCTCGCCGATCGCAGCGAGCCACGCGGCATCGTCCACGGCGACTACCGCCTGGACAACATGCTCTTCGGCGAGCAGGGAGCGGCGCACTCGCTGACGATCATCGACTGGGCGACGCTCACCTGGGGGCCCGTGACCGCCGACTTGGCGTACTTCCTCGGGGGCAGCCTGACGACCGAGGACCGGCGCGCTCACGAGCACGAGCTCGTCCGGCTCTACCACGACGAGCTCGTCGCGGCCGGAGTCTCGATGTTCGACTGGGAGGCGTGCTGGCGCGGCTATCGGCGGCTCAGCTTCGGCGGGGTGCTGATGGCGCTCGTCGCTCCGCTCATCGTCAGCCAGACCGAGCGCGGCGACGACATGTTCATGACGATGCTCGCGCGGCACTGTGACCAGGTGACCGATCTCGACGCGATCTCGCTCCTCGCCGAGGCGGCCCGGCCCGAGCCGCTCCGGGTCAAGCCCGACGACGAGGGTCGCCACTCGCCGGGTGGCGAGGAGTACTGGAACGAGAGCTGGTATCTCGACGCGGTCAGCGAGGACGGCGCGCTCGGCGCGTACGTCCGCGTCGGCCTCGTCCCGAATCTCGGCCACACCGTCTACACGGCGTACATCGTCGGCGCCGACCGCCCGGCGATCGCGATCCTCGATTACGCCGCGCAACTCCCGGGCGAGGGCCTCGCGATCGCCAACGATCGGTTCCGCTCCGACCTGATCTGCGAGGAGCCGCTGAAGCGTTTCCGCGCGACGATCGCGGGCAGCGGCGAGTCGTTCAACGACCATTCGGCGCCCCTGCGCGGCCAGGCTGGCGAGCCGGTCGCGGTCGAGCTCGATCTCGTCTGGGAGACTGAGGGCGAGCCCTACCAGTACCGGATCGCGACCCGCTACGAAATGCCCTGCCGCGTCTCCGGGACGATCAAGATCGGCGACGAGGTACTACAGCTGAACGGTCCTGGGCAGCGCGACCACTCGTGGGGCCCGCGCGACTGGTGGGCGATGGACTGGACGTGGCTGTCCGCTCACCTCGACGACGACACCCGGATCCAGGGGATCGAACTGCGCTTTCCCGAGCTGCCGGCTATCGGCTTGGGCTATGAGCAGCAAGCCGGCGTGGTCACCGAGCTCGAGGCCGTGAAGGTCGACTACGCGATCGCCGAGAACCGACTCGTCGGGACGACAAGGACCGAGATCGCGCCGACGGGCACACAGCTGGAGTTCGCGCCGATCGCGTTCGGCGCCTTGAGGATCGAGGCTCCAGACGGGCGCGTCTGCGAGTTCCCACGCGCAATGGCTCGCGTGAGCACGCCCGACGGCCGCACCGGCCTCGGGTGGATCGAGTGGGGCCACAACCTGAGCTAGGCCGCGCTTTCGCAATCGCCGGCTGAAGCAGGAGCCGCGGGCGCGTGCCGCGTGACTGCTGCTAATCGTCCTTAGCGACAGGCCTGCCCGCGTGGGTCGGGACGACCGCTTCGCCACGGAAGCAGTCACGTCGACTCGCCGGCCTCCGGCGAGCCCGGCCGGCGATCGATCATTTGTTGCCGAGTCGCGCGACGAGTGTCGCGGGGGCAACAATTCGGTAGGCGTCTTCGATGATGATGGCCAGCTCGCCCCAATCGACCTCATCGTCACTTGGCGTATCGAGAAACACCCC
>DASZZG010000086.1:0-1695 GCA_035543355.1 Solirubrobacteraceae bacterium
TCCTCGGTGAGTCCGAAGGAGCCGACGTTCGGCTTGCAGAATGTGGCTCGGGGGATGTCGACGTAGCTCAGCGGACGCGTCTCGAGGCCCGCCGCGTCCTCGACCGCGATCACCCCCTCGTCGGAGGCCTTGTGCGCCAACGCCGGCCCGGCGACGAGGTCACCGATCGCGTAGACGCCCTTGCGCGACGTGCGCATCGCGCCATCGACCGCGACGAGGCCCTGCTCGTCCAGCTCGATCCCGGCTTGCTCGAGGCCGAGGCCCTCGACGTCGGCGCCGCGGCCGGTTGCGATCACGAGGTACTCCGCCTGCGCCTCTTCCCCGCCGGAGCTGAAGCTGACGCTCGTCTTGGAGGAGGAGACGTCTTCCACGAATACGCCCGTGTGGACGTCGATCCCCTGTTTCTTGAACTCGCGCGCGGCGATGCGCGAGATGTCGGAGTCCTCGGTGGGCAGCACTCGGTCGAGCGCCTCGAAGAGAACGGTCTGCGTGCCGAGGCGCGCGTAGGCCGATGCGATCTCGGTGCCGGAGGCGCCGGCGCCGACGACCGCCAGCGTCTTCGGCTGCTTGTCGAGCAGCCATGCCCCCGCGGTGTCGATCACGCGCCCGCCAAAGTCGATCCCGGGCAGTGAGCGGGCGACGGACCCCGTTGCGAGCACGACCGATCCCGCCTTGATCTCGCCGTCGCCGACGCGCACGCTGCCGTCGGCGGTGACGGCGGCGTCGCCCTCGATGTAGTCGATCTTGTTCTTCTTGAACAGCCCGCTGACCCCGCCCGTGAGCGTCTCGACGACCTTGGCGCGGCGCGCGGCGATCGCCGGGAAGTCGATCTTGTGACCGCTGACGGAGACGCCGTAGTCCGCCGCCTCCTCTACCTCGGTCACGATGTCCGCCGATCGAAGCACCGCCTTGGCGGGGATGCAGGCGTAGTTCAGGCAACGCCCGCCGACGACGTCGCGCTCGACGACGGCGGTCTTCAGGCCCAGCTGCGCGGCGCGGATCGCCGCCACGTAGCCGCCCGGCCCCGAGCCGATTACAACGCAGTCATAGGACTCCTCTGCCATCGAGCGGAGCCTACCCGCCGAACCTATGAACGAGGTTCGCGGCGCGGCATCTGGATGCGCGCCATCGCCCGGATCAGCTTGTAGAAGAGAAACCCGCCGGGCACAATGATCCCCACGCACAGCGCGACCGCGGCGAGGTTTGAGGCGACCATCAGCGACAGCGCCGCGATGACGATCGTCACCGCGAGCAGCGCTTGGAATCCAAGCACCGCCCAGTAGCGCGCCGCCCACATTCCGCCGGCGGTGATCAGCATCAGGCCCGCGAACAGGATCACGCCGCCGGCGCCCGGGCTCTTGTGCTGGACCTTCAGGCCGGCGGCGAAAGCGGCGACGTTGCCGATCGCCAGCAGCGCGGCGATCACCGCCGCGATCGTGACCGCGCGCGGCCGCTCGCCGGGAGCAAGCGGACGCAGCGCCGCGCGCGCCGCCGCGTCGCGGCGCTGCGAGAGCGACTCGCGCGAGCCGGCCTCGCGGCGCTTCGGGCGTGGCTCTCGCTCCGGCCGATCCGCGGCGGGCGTGACCTCGGCGCGAGCCCGGCGACGGCTACGTTGCCCCAACGCCGGCCCCCTGTTCGATCGCGGCGCGCAGCTGGCGCGCCGCGCCGCCCGGGTCGGGCGCGTCGACGATCGCG
>DASZZG010000087.1:0-2663 GCA_035543355.1 Solirubrobacteraceae bacterium
AAGATCGTTCTGCTGGCGCCGCCGTCGGAGGGTGGGCCGCACGCCGAGTCCTGCCATGCCGCGCTCGAGAACCTCGCGCGCACGCTGTCGATCGAGTGGGCTCGGCACGCCATTCGGATCACGGCCGCGATGGCCTCGCGCGAAACCACGCCAAACGACATCGCCGCGCTGGTCGCCTATCTCGCGTCCCCGGCCGGCGACTACTTCTCCGGCTGCCGCTTCGATCTCGGCGGCTCAGAGGGCTGAGAGCCGCCTCCGGGCGAGGAATCGATTTCGAGCAGCTCGCGCGGCGGCACGTGATCGACCTGCAGCGTCGTGTGCTCGATGCCGAAGCGCTCGTCCAGCATCCGCTCCAGCTCGACGCGCGCCAGATGGCAGTCGCTCCCCGCGGGCACGACGATGTGGGCGGACAGGGCGGTGAACCCGGACGTCACCTCCCAGACGTGCAGGTCGTGGACCTCGACGACGTTGGCCGCGTGCGCGAGCTCGCTGCCGATGCGCTGGGGGTCGAGCCCCGCGGGCGCCGCCTCCATGAAGACGCGGCCGGAAGCGCGCAGCAGCACGTAGGCCGAGCGCAGCATCAGCGCTGCGACGACGAGCGAGGCGATCGGATCGGCCCGCTGGAAACCGGTCGCGAGGATGACCACGGCCGCGGCCCCGGTCGCGAGGAACGCATAGAGGTCGGTCAGCACGTGACGAAAGGCGCCCTCGACGTTGAGGCTGCGAGATTCTCCCCCGCCGAGCAGGCGCGCGGCGAGTGCGTTCACGGCGACGCCCACCAGCGCGACGACCAGCACCGCCGTCGCGGCGACGTGGGTGGGCTCGGACAGACGGCGGACGCTCTCGATCGCGATCAGCACCGCGAGCACGAGCAGCGCGATGCCGTTCGCCTGCGCGCTGAGCACCTCGACGCGGCCCATGCCGAAGGTCATCGCACCATGGGCGGGCCGGCGCGCTACGCCCGCCGCGACGAGCGCGAGTCCGAGCGCGGCGGCGTCGGTGAGCATGTGCGCGGCGTCCGAGAGCAGCGCCAGCGACGACGCGAGAATGCCGGCGACCACCTCCCCGGTCATGAAAACGAGGATCAGCGCGAGCGCGAGCGCCAGCGGCCGCCGGTCGGCGGTCGGGGGCGCGTGCCGATGCTGTCCATGGCCGGCGTGCGCGCCCATCGGTTGAGCCTAGCTCGCCGTCCGCCGCGCGTCGGCGGGTGTTACTAGGTCGTCATTCCCGTGAACTGACCGCCGGTGACGTTGAGCACCTGGCCGTGGACGTAGTTCGCCCATGGGGAGCAGAGGAAGAACACGCCGCCCGCCGCCTCCTCCGGGGTGCCCGGCCGCCCGAGCGGGATCAGCATCGCCGCCATCCCACGCAGCTGATCGGGAATCCCGAGCTGCACCTTCTCGCCGCCGATCTCCATCGTGTTGGACTCCTCCTTGGAGGCGGTGAGGCGCGTCTCGATGTAGCCGAAGGCGATCGCGTTGACGTTGATCTTGAACTGGCCCCACTCCTTGGCGAGCGTCTTCGTCAGGCCGGTGATGGCCGCCTTGGCGGACGAGTAGTTGGCCTGGCCGGCATTGCCCATCGTGCCCGAGATCGAGGAGACGTTGACGATCTTGCGGAACACTTCGCGTCCCTCCTCGCGCTCCTTCTTGGCCGGCTCACGCAGGTGCGGGGCGGCGGCCCGGCATACCCGGAAGGGCACGATCGCGTGGATGTCGAGCATCCGCTGGAACTGCTCGTCACTCATCTTGTGAATCGGGGCGTCGAGCGTGTAGCCGGCGTTGTTGACGATGATGTCGATCTTGCCGAAGGCGTCGATCGCGGTCTGCACGAGCTTGTCGGGCGCGTCGCCCTGCGTCAGGTCGCCGGCGAAGACGGCGGTCTCGCCGTCGATCTCGCTTGCCGTCTGCTCGGCGACGTCGGCATCGAGGTCATTGATCACGACTCGCGCGCCCTGCGAGGCCAGCAGCTCAGCCGTGGCGCGGCCGATGCCGCGAGCCGAGCCGGTGACGATCGCCACCTTGTCGTCGAGAACTCCCATTGCGTCTCCTTCGTCGTTTGAGTGCGGCGCGGGACTCTAGTGACGCTGGCGCGAGGAGCGCTCGATCACGAAGTAGTGCGCGGCGCCGGCGACGAAGATCGCCGAGGTGGCGAAGTGCAGCAGGGCGTCTGCCACACCATGCGGGAGGGAGAAGAGCCCGCCGGCGACCTGCGCGTCGAGCAACGCCCAGATGCCGGTTGCGATCAAGCTCGTGGCGACCAGCGAGATGAAGACGGCCGCCAGGTAGGGGCGTGTCGCCACAAGCAGGGCGGGGATCGCGACGAGGAACCCCGACACCGCGTGCCAGCCGTTCATGTCGACCCCGAGAACCTGCACGGCCGTCGCCGAGTCGCCGGTGGAGAAGTCCGGGTTGATGATCAGTCCTGGGATGCTCCAAACGAGAACTGCGATCGATCCCAGGACGGCAGCCCACTGGACGGGCGAGAATGGGCGCTGAACCTCTGGCACGCGCGCTTCCTTCCGTAAGCTAGTGGAGATTAGGTTCGTCCGCCCTGGTGGCGGCTACATTACCCAGGGAAATGTCCGAGGGTCGAATCAATGCGCGCACCGCGCGGGCAACCCGCCGCGGCGCCGGCCGGGGCGTCGGTCGCGGCGCACCGGG
>DASZZG010000088.1:0-2255 GCA_035543355.1 Solirubrobacteraceae bacterium
CAGCTTGTCGGGGATCGGCAGCGAGAGCTCGCGCTCGTAGTGGACGAGCGCAGCGTCAAGCGTCTCGATCGTCGCTGCGCGCAGGCGTTCCTGCTGCGCCCGGTCGAGGTCGTCGCCGCGCTTGAACGGCGACAGCCTGGCGGCGTGCAGGATCTCGTCGACCCAGGAGCGGCCGATTCCGGCGATCGTGCGCTGGTCGCGCAACAGAGAGTGCAGCGGGCGGGGCTCGGCCAGCAGCTCGTCGAACGCCGGTGGGTCGGGCCAGGCCTCGGGCCCCAGATTCGCGAGCTGCTGTTCGTCGGCGAGCCCCGCCTGCGTGAGCAGCTTGACCCAGGCCGCCTGGCGCGTCCCGAACTCGCGCAGGCGCAGCTCGCGGCCGCCGGCGATCCGGATCAGCACGCGCGAGGTCCGGTCGCGCGGTCCCGCGCGCTTGTCGAACAGCTGCAGCCTGCCCGCGCTCATCAGATGGATCACGGCGGTCAGACCGCCGCTGAAGTCGATCAGGAAGAGCTTGCCGCGGCGGCGAATCGCTTCGATCGCCCGCCCGGCGATCGCGGTCAGCGGCGGCTCGTACGTCTTCAGGGCGTTGACGCCCGGCGCGAGCGCCGACTCCACCTCTGCGCCGCGCAGCGCCGCGCCGAGCCGGCGCGCGGTGATCTCGACCTCGGGCAGTTCGGGCATGGCCGCGGATGCTACGCAGCGGCGCCGGGCGCGGCGTGAGCGCCGCAGGCCGACCGGTCGCGCCGTAGCATCCACGCCCGCGTGAGCGCAATCGTCGATACCCCGGAGGAGGCGGCCGCCCTGGAGCTGCCGCCGCTGCTCGTGCGCCGGCCGCTCGAGGCCTATCTCGACGCACGGGGGCTGGGCGAGGGGCCGATCGAGGCTGAACCGGTCGGCGAAGGCCATTCCAACGTCACCTACGTGATGCGCCGCGGCGAGGAAGAGTTCGTCATCCGCCGTCCGCCGCGACCGCCGCTGCCACCCTCGGCGCACGACGTACTGCGCGAGGCGAGGCTGCTCAGCGCGGTCCAGGACGCTGCCGTGCGCACACCGCGCGTGCTCGACACCTGCGACGACGAGTCGGTGATCGGCGCGCCTTTCTACGTGATGGAACGCCTGCACGGTGACGTCATGACCACCTCGATCCCGGGCCCGCTGGACAACCCGAACGCCCGGCGCGCGATCGCCGACGAGCTGATCGACGCATTGGTCGAGATCCACGCGGTCGACTGGCGCGCCTGCGGGCTCGAGGGCTACGGCAAGCCGACCGGCTACCTCGAGCGCCAGCTGCGCCGCTTCTCGGGGCTGTGGGAGCACAACAAGACGCGCGAGGTCGAAGCGGTGGACCGCGTGACGGACTGGCTGGGGCGAAACATCCCCGACTCCTCCAAGGCGACGATCGTGCACGGCGACTACCGCCTCGGCAACACGATGTACGCCCACGGCGCGCCGCCGCGACTGATCGCGATCTTCGACTGGGAGCTGGCGACGATCGGCGATCCGCTCGCTGACCTCGGCTACCTGACCGCGACCTACCCCGAGCCGGGCGACCCCGAGGACACGATCTTCGCGCTGGCCGCGGTCACCCGGCAGCAAGGGTTCCCCACGCGCGACGAGCTGATCGCGCGCTACGAGGAGCGCTCGGGGCGCTCGATGGCATCGGTCCGCTGGTACCAGACGCTTGCCCTGTGGAAGTCGGCCGTGTTCCTCGAGGGCTCCTACAAGCGCCTGCTCGCCGGCACCACCGACGATCCCTTCTTCAAGAAGCTCGGCGAAGGCGTCCCGGCGATCGCCGAGCGCGCCTGGGGGATCGCGCATGCCGACTGAGCGCAGCGGACTGCTGGTCGACTTCGGCGGCGTGCTGACGACCGACGTCTTCTCGTCCTTTCAGCAATTCTGCGAGGTCGAGCAGCTGGACCCTGAGACCGTGCGCCACCGCTTTCGCCACGATCCGACCTCGCGCGAGCTGCTCGCCGATCTGGAGACCGGTCGCATCACCGAGGAGGAGTTCGAGCCGCTGTTCGCGGACATCCTCGAGGTCGCGCCCGGCGGCCTGATCGACCGTCTGTTCGCAGGCATGCACGCGGACGACGCGATGCTCGACGCGCTGCGTGCCGCGCGCAGCCAGAGCGTGCGCACGGGGTTGATCTCCAACTCCTGGGGCCGGGGCCGCTATGACCGCTCGCTATTCCCCGAGCTGTTCGACGGCGTCGTCATCTCGGGCGAGGTCGGCATCCGCAAGCCGGAGACGCGGA
>DASZZG010000089.1:0-3277 GCA_035543355.1 Solirubrobacteraceae bacterium
CGCACCAGGCGCTCGGCGCGCAGCGCGGCCGCGACCTTCGCGTCTAGCTCGCGCAGGTCCAGCGGCTGGCTGCGCAGCCACGCCACGATGTCCCACTCGGCAAGCCGGTACTCGGGCTCGTTGCTGAGCTCGACCGGCACGACCCCACGCGTCTTGGGCGGCAGCTGGGGCAGCACGTCGGCCTTGAGCCGGCGCACGTAGCAGCGGGCGCGCAGATGCCAGTGCAGTCGCTGGTGGGCATCGGGACCGCGAAAGCGCGTGCCGAACTGCGCGCCCGAGCCGAAGTCCGCGAGCCTCCCGAGAATCCGCAGCTGCGAGATCAGCTCGGGTGGGCGGTTCATCACCGGCGTGCCGGTGAGCGCGAGGATGAGGCCCTCCTGCGGCACGCGGGCAGCTAGCTGCTGGAGGGCCTGGGTGCGCTTGGCCGTGGGGTTCTTGCAGTAGTGAGACTCATCGAGCACGAGCGCGCGCGGCGCGAGCGCGCGCAACGAGTCGATTCGCGCAGCGACGATGTCGTAGTTGACGACGGTGACGTCAACCGCGGTGGACGGGGCGCTCGCGGCGGTGCCCGCGAGCGCCTGCGCGCTGCGGTGAGGCAGCCAGCGCGCAAGCTCGCGCAGCCAGTTGAGCTTGAGGCTCGCCGGGCAGACGACGATCGCCGGGTAGGCGCCGTCAGCCTCGAGCGTCGCGAGCGCCTCGATCGTCTTGCCCAGGCCCTGCTCGTCGGCGAGGAACGCACGCCGTTGGGCGAGCAGGTAGCTCACACCCGCGCGCTGGAATGGTTTGAGCTCGCCATAGACGCCAAGCCCGGGAGGCTCAAGCGGCGCGTCGGTGGCGGCGGACAGCGCGACGAGCCCGGCGGCGTGAGCGTGCTGCTCGCGGATCTCCTGTAGCAGCGCCAGCGCGTCCGGCGCCACCCACACGTGGTGTGAGTCGAGGAAGGCGTCGAGCTGCGGGACGCAGAACGGATCGGCGCGGATCGCGGGGAGCCGCTGATGCTCGTGCTCGGCAGCGCGAGCTGTCTTCTTCACCAGTGCACCCGGCAGCTGCGCGAACGCGGTCAGAAGACCGGCGTCGTGGCCAGGAGCGAGCACCAGCGTCGGGTCCTCGTGAACCACGGAGCGCTCCAGGACAGCGGGCGGCGCCGGCCGCCCATCCTCCAAGGCGCTGACGCAGCGCTTCGCGGCGTGGCTGATCCAGCCGCTTAGCTGACCGTCGATCAAGCTCCACGATTCCAGCGTCAGCGGGACGCGCGCGCCCTCGGGGCCGGCCGTGGCCAGCTCGGCGAGGGCCGGCGGCAGACGCGTGGCGTCGCCAATCAGCAGGAAGACCGGCTCCTCGCGCGGACCCTCGACCTCGATCGCGCCCCGCCACGTCGCCTCGCGCTCGAGCCAGCTTCGCAGCGCCGGATCGACGCTCATCAGGCCGAGCTGGGCGAGAAGTTGCGCGATCTGTGGCGCGTGCTGCTCGGCGGCGGGCAGCCCAACCGTCCCGTCCGGGCCGTCGAGCGCGGGCACTCCGGCGCGGCGAGCGAGCGTCCGGGCGATCGGCGCGTTCTCGCCGGCGACAAGGATCCAGCGCGTCCCGCGACGGTCACGGCGCAGCTCGGCGTCGTGGCTGACTGAGTTCTCGCGCGGTACCGGCGCCGCGAGTCCGCGCCGCCCAAGCTCGGTGAGGCCATGGGCGGCGTCCTCGGTCAGGCGCAGCCCGGGCGTGCCCTCGCGGACAGCCGCGACGAGCCGGGCTGAGCGCTCATCGAGGGGGATGAGCGCCCGCCCGATGGCGGGCAGACGATACGCGTCGGGATGCTCCAGCAGCGTCTCGACGACCTCGGTCGCCGTGTCGGTGGCGAAGCTCAGCCACCAGTTCTCGTCGGGGCGGGCGAGGTCGAGCACGCACTCCCCCTCACGGCGTCTGGCCAAGCGACGCTGCATCGCGCGCGCGAGCGCATCAGTGATCTCGACGCCCCCGGACACTGCGGTGAAGAGGCACGACAGCGCGTGGGCGCGCTCAGGGTCCAGCGGAACGCGCCAGACCCGCCCCTGCGGATCCCAGCGCCGCCCCGGAATCGCCCGCACGAGCTGGCGCAGGCGCTCGTGATAGGGAAAGCGCAACACGGCCTCGCCGTGATCGAGCGATGCGAAGAAGGACGTGGACACGACCGAGGCACGATAAGCGCGGCGCAGGACATGACGAGGCAGCGCCGCGGCGTGACGGGACGAGCTCCGAGCACGCCCGCCCGCCCAGCCCAGGCTTCTGCTTCGCCCCGCTAAACGGCAGTCCGGAACGGCGCTGCCCTGACTGCTGCTACTCGTCCGCGGTGGTCGCGCGCGGGGCGCCGACTGAGACGCTCGCTTGGTGGTGAAAGCAGAACGCCCGCAGCTCTGTAGCCTCGACACGTGTATTGACTATGGTATATACCTCTAGTATGTCGCGATCGTGGAAACGGAAGGGTTCGATTGGGACGAGGCCAACCGCGGGCATGTGCAAGCCAACGGGCTCGATCCGGCTGAGGTTGAGCAAGCGCTGCTTGACCCGGCGCGGATCGGCGCGAGCGCCTACAACGTCGCGGGCGAGCAGCGGTGGGCCGCGCTGGGCAGCACCGAAGCCGGCCGCGTGCTGTTCGTCGTGTTCTCAACGCGCGGTGGACGTTCACGTGTGGTCACTGCGCGGGACGCGACGGCGACCGAGAAACGTCGCTATCGCAAGCGCGGGAAATGACGATGCCTGCTAGTCGTCGCCGGACTCTGCGCGTCGTCTCGCGGCTGGAGGAGATTCCCGTGTTCTCCTCGGAGGCCGAGGAAGCTGCCTTCTGGGAACGGCACGAGCTCAGCGACGAGTTGCTTGCCGGCATGGGCCCCTTGGATGAGGACGTGCTGCCCCCGCCGCGCCCGCGAACCACCCCCGTGGCCGTTCGTTTCGATGCCTCGACGCTTGGTCGCCTGAAGGCGCTGGCAGCTCGGCGCGGGAAGGGTTATCAGACGCTGCTCAAGGAGTTCGTTGTCGAACGCCTCTACGAGGAGGAGCGACGCGAAGGCATCGTCAGACGCCCGCGTCGCGAGGCGACGCGTCGCCAAGTCAAGCGCACGAGAGCCGGCTGAGCACGACACCTACGCTCGCATTCGCCTGGGCGATGCAGGCGTGTCAGGACCGATGACGCCGGCAGCTCAACGTCGTCCAACTCGGTAGTCCGACGAGCGTCCGACGGGACGCTCGCTTTGTGGCGCAAGGCAGAAGCACTGCCCTCGCTGCCGAGTTGTTCTACCAGCGAAACTGA
>DASZZG010000090.1:0-1872 GCA_035543355.1 Solirubrobacteraceae bacterium
CCGCGAGGCCGAGGTCGACGTTGCCGCTGATCAGGTGAGCGGTCGCGGCGACCCACAGCAGGATCGCTGCATGGAAGACGTCCGTGCCGACCACCCGCCGTGGCGACAGGCGGTAGATCAGGATCAGCCCGACCGCGATCAGCGTCCCGCTGCCCGCCGACGTGATCCCGAGCACGAAGCCGACGCTCATGCCGAGCGCCACCGCCGCCAGCTTGTGGCGGGGAGTAAGCGTCAACGTGTGCCGCTCGCGCTCGATCATCCGCGGCACGAACAGCGCCCGCGCGAGCACGATGACTCCGGTGACGAACAGCGCGATCGCGACCAGCACGAGCACGATGTCGTCGAAGCTCTTGCCGTAGCTCGACCGCAGCAGGTCGAGCACGAACACGCCGCCGATCGCGCCGGGGATGCTGCCGACGGCGAGCCACAGCGAGATGCCCATGTCGACGGTTCCCTGGCGGAAGTGGCGGAACCCGCCGACGGTCTTCGTGACGGCCGCGTACGCGAGATCCGTGCCGATCGCGACGACCGGCTGGACGCCTACGAAAAGGATCAGCAGCGGCGTCATCAGCGATCCGCCGCCCATGCCGGTGGTGCCGACCAGCAGGCCCACGCCGAAGCCGAAGAAGATGATCAGGGGGTTCATCAGACGGCTGTCTCCGAGGCGAGCGTCCCCGGCGGGACTACGTGCAGGCCGCACTCGGTCTTGTCCTGTCCCGCCCAGCGGCCTTCGCGGCCGGCGCCCGGCTGGGTGCACGGGGCGCAGCCAATCGACTCGTAGCCGCGGTCGTGGAGCTCGTTGTAGGGCAGGTCGTGCTCGGCGATGTAGGCCCACACCTGCTTGTCGGTCCAGTCGGCAAGCGGGTTGGCCTTCCACAGGCCGTGCGCCTCGTCCCACTCGAGCTTGCTCGCCCCGGCGCGCGTTGCCGACTGCTCGCGACGCAGGCCGGTCACCCAGGCGTCGCACCCGTCGAGCGCGCGCCCGAGCGCCGCGACCTTGTGCTCGGAGCAGCAGCGGTCCGCCGTCCAGGGCTCGCCGTCGGGGCTGTGCGCGTCATGAACCTCGACGTGGACTCCGAAGCGACGCTCGATCTCTCGCCAGGCCGCCAGCGTCTCCGGGAACAGCACGCCGGTGTCGATCGTGAAGACCCGCGCCTTGGGCTCGATCGTCGCCAGCATGTGCAGCAGCACGCTCTCCTCCTTCTGAAAGGAGCAGGCGAGCGCGAGCCGCGGATGATGGGCCTCGACGACGTGGGCGAGCACGTCGGGCGCCGAGCGCGCTTCGAGGTCGGGCGGCGATGTGGCGACGGGCGCGCGATCAGTCATCTATTCGGCTCACTAAACCGCGCACTCTCCCTCGCCGCGGATCACCTGGTAGGGCTCCGAGCGGTTCCAATCGATGAAGTGGTTCATCGTCTCGAGGCTGAACTCGGCGGGCAACGCGAGGTCCTTCACGAGCGCTTCGAACTCGGGCGTGCCGACCCTGTCGACGAAGGCGTTGAAGTTCTCGTCCGCTTCGCGTTTCTGCTCGTAATGGCGCACCCAGCGCTCGATCGCGTCGGGGACGCGCTTGGCCGGCAGCCGCGACTTCAGCCGCGCGCCCATGCGCACGTCGCCGTTCTCGTAGCTGCCGCCCAGATGGGCGATGTACGCCGGCATCGCGCGGCCGCCGACCTTGATCGAGGCGCCGTAGAGGCCGATGTTCGCGATGTGGTGCTGGGCGCAGCCGTTGGGGCAGCCGCTCATCTTCACGCGGATCTTCTTCGTCAGCGGATCGTCGATCTGCATCTGCTCGAGCCGCTCCTGGACGGCCGCGTTGAGGCCCATCGAGCTGGTGATGCCGAGCTTGCAGCTGTCGGTCCCGGGGCAGCT
>DASZZG010000091.1:0-4800 GCA_035543355.1 Solirubrobacteraceae bacterium
CGCGCTTTCCATACGACGTGTCGAAGGCTGCGACGGACATGATCGCGCGCAGCTACTGGCACACCTTCGAGCTGCCGGTGGCGGTGACACGCTTCGCGAACCTCTACGGCGGCGGCGACCTCAACCGCTCGCGACTGATTCCCGAGGCGGTGACGGCCGCGCTCGCCGGCCGCCCGCCCGTGATCCGCTCGGACGGCAGCCCGCAACGCGAGTTCATCTACGTCGAGGACGCCGCCCGCGCGTACCTGGCGCTGTCCGATGCGCTCGACCACGACGACGCTCGCGGCGAGGCGTTCAACGCGGGTGGGGGCGGCGCGCATTCGGTCTTAGAGATCGTCTCGTTGATCTGCGAGCTCGCCGGGACCAACGTCGAGCCCGACATCCGCGGCAAGGGCACCCCCGCGGGAGAGATCGAGCGCCAGTGCGTGGACTCCTCGAAGCTGTCGGACCTAACCGGCTGGCAACCGCAGGTGGAGCTGCGCGATGGGCTGGCACGGACGATCGACTGGTACCGCGCGCACCCCGAGGTCTTCGGCGCCTGACGTGGGTGTGTGACCGCGTGGCCGGCGCCGTCGAGCTTTCAGTCGTCGTGGCCTCGCATGACCGGCCGCTGCGCCTGCGCTGGCTGCTCAATGCGCTCGAAGACCAGACCGTGGGGCGCGACCGCTGGGAGGTGGTGGTGGCGCACGACTCACGCGGGCCCGAGACCGAGGAGCTGTTGCGCTCACACCCGCTCGCGGCGGGCGGGACGCTGCACGGGCTGCGCTTTGCGCCTGGCAGCGCGGGACCGGCGCAGAAGCGCAACGCGGCCTGGCGGCTGGCGCAGGCGCCGCTAATCGTCTTCACGGACGACGATTGCCGGCCGCCGGCGGAGTGGCTCGAGCGCACGCTCGAGGCCGCTGCCGCGCACCCCGGCGCGATCGTTCAGGGCGCCACGCGCCCCGACCCCGACGAGGCGCACCTGATCTTCCGCACGGCGCACGCCCATTCGCAGGAGATCGATCCGCCGATCGATTGGGCTCAGACCTGCAACATCGCCTACCCCCGCGCCCTGCTCGAACGGGCGGGCGGTTTCGACGAGGGACTGCCGATCGCCGCCGGCGAGGACACTGACCTGGCGTTGCGCGCGCGGGCGCAGGGCGCCGACTACGCGGGTGCGCAGTCGATGCTGACTTACCACGCCGTTGAGAGCCTGCCGCTGCATCGCCTGCTGAGCGCGAGCTGGCGCTGGCAGCACCTGCCCTACGTCGTGCGGCGGCACCCGCGGTTGCGCCGCCTCGGCGTGCTGGGCGTCTTCTGGAAGCCGTCGCATGCCTGGCTCGCGCTCGCCGCCGCGGGCGCCGGGCTCGCCCTGCGCCGGCGGCCGCTGGCGCTGACGCTCGCGCTTCCGTGGGCGCACCACCGCCTGCCGCCATACGGGCCGACGCTACGCGGGCGCCTGCGAGCCGCCTCCGAGCTGCCCGGCCGAGCGCTCCAGGACGCGACCGAGTTCGCCGCCCTCGCCTACGGCAGCGTGCGCGCGCGAACGCTCTTTCTGTAATCGCCCGAACACCGGAGCGAAGCGCTCATCCCGTACCCCGCGAGCGGAGGACGACCACCGGCTTCGCCGGCGGTGCCCGGGGCCCGGAGCGAAGCGGTCACCCGATCAACCGCGGCTGTGGGTGCCGCAGCAGGACGGCGCAGAATTGGGTTCCCGCGCCGATCACACGGTCGAGCGCGAGTCCGGCGCCGTCGGCGGCGGCCCGGAGCTGCTCGAGGTCGATCGGCGATCCCCGCCATGCGGGATCGTCGAGTCCACGCGGCGCGCGTCCCACCAGCGCGCGCGCCGCGCGCCAAAGGCGGCGCGCGAGCGCGGACCGGCGGTGGACGCGCGCGTCATTGGAGAGCTGCAGCGCCGCCCAGCCTTCGGGCGCCAGCACGCGGCCCAGCTCGCGCACGTATCCCAGCGTCACCTCGGGGTCGGGTATGTGCTGGAAGACGACGTGCGAGACGGCGGCGTCGATGCTTGCATCGGGCACTCCGGCGAGCGTGCGCCCGTCGCCCAGCAGCCATTCGATGTTGTCCTCGTCCGGGTGGTGAGAACGCGCCCGGTCGAGCATCTCAGCGGATACGTCGAGCGCATAGACGCGCGTCGCGCGCACAGCCAGGACACGCGTCAGCCGGCCGACGCCGCAGCCGATGTCGAGCGCCACGTCTTGCGGGCCGACGACCGCGTCGAGCGCGCCCAGCAGCGCATCGAGGTCGCGTTGCCCGCTCGCCCAGAAGCGCACGAGGTCGGGTGCGCGATAGTCGAGGCGGTCGTCGACGAAGAAGTACGGGTCCTCACGCGCGCGGGCGTCCCAGAAGCGCCGCATGTCGGAGGCGCGCACGCTTCTAACCGTACACTGGCAGGGATGTCTGGCCACTCCAAATGGGCGTCGATCAAGCACAAGAAGGCGATCGTCGACTCGCGTCGCGGACAGCAATTCACCAAGCTTGCGCGAGCGATCACGGTCGCCGCGCGCGAGGGCGGAGGCGACCCCGAGACCAATGCCGCGCTGGGCAATGCGGTGCAGAAGGCGCGCGACGCGTCGATGCCCAAGGACACGATCGAGCGAGCGATCGCCAAGGGCACCGGCGCCGGAGTGGACGCGGCGGCAATCGAGTCCGTCGCCTACGAGGGCTACGGACCAGGCGGCGTGGCGGTGCTCGTGGAGGCGCTGACCGACAACCGCAATCGCACCGGCGCGGACATGCGTCACATCTTCACCAAACATGGCGGCAATCTCGGAGAGCCCGGTTCCGTGTCCTACCTGTTCGACAAGCGCGGGCTGCTGGTGGTCGACGCCGGGCGTTTCTCCGAGGACGACCTGATCGCAGCGATCGACGCCGGCGCACTCGACATCGAGCGCGACGACGACGTCTACGAAGTGATCACCGAAGCTTCCGATCTGGCGGCGGTGCGCGCGGCGCTCGAGCAGGCCGGCGTCGAACCGGAGTCCGCCGATGTCGCCCAGCGCCCGAAGACCCGCGTCCCCGTCGCCGACGACGACGCTGCAACGCTCATGCGACTGATCGACGCGCTCGAGGAGAACGACGATGTGAGCGCGGTGCACGCGAACTTCGACGTCTCCGCAGAAGTGCTCGAGCGCGTGGCCGGTTGAGGCTCGAGGTGAACGGGCGCAAGCTGAGGCTGTGGTCGCTGATCGCGCTGATGGCGATCGGCAGCGTCGCGATGTGGATCGTCGTTCCCTTCGGCTGGGTCTGGGTCGCCTCGCAGCTGACGCACAGCTCGCAGCCGACGCTGGGGCCCTACCTTCTCGTGATCGTGGCAGTGCCCGTCTCGATGGTCGCGATCGGCAAGTCGCTGGGCGTCCTCAACCGCGTCTACAGCCGTGTCGCGGGAGACGAGGCCAGCGAGCGAGTGCAGCTTCCGTGGCTCAAGAGCATGCGCGGCGAGCGCGGATCGACGCGTTCGCGCAGCGTGCTCGACGTCGTGATGGTGATCTCGGTAGTGGTCGCGGGGATCGCGGCCGGAATCTGGTTCTTCGCTTTCGCCGGGTCGAGCCTGCCGCACTAGGGCCCGGGAGATCCGGCGGGCCCGGAAGGCATCCGCCGCGCAGCGCAGAATGGCTTGGGTATGACCGTCCTCGGCATCGATCCTGGCCTGGCCTCGACCGGCTACGGCGTGGTTTCGAGCCGCGGCACCCGCCTGGTGGCGCTGGACGGCGGCGTGATCGAGACCCCCGCCGGAAGCGCGATCGAGTCGCGCCTGGCGACGATCCATGCCCGCGTAAGCGAGCTGATCGCCGAGCACGCCCCCAGCGCGGTGGCGGTGGAGGCGCTCTTCTTCGGGGCCAACGTGCGCACCGCCCTGGCCGTCGGTCAGGCTCGCGGCGTCGTGCTCGCGGCCGCCGGGCAGTGCTCGCTCGAGTGCGCCACCTATACCCCCCAGCAGGTCAAGGCGGCAGTCTGTGGCTCCGGTCGCGCGGACAAGGCCCAGGTCGCCGAGATGGTCGCGCGGCTGCTCGGCCTGGCCGAGACGCCGCGCCCCGACCACGCCGCCGACGCGCTCGCGGTGGCGATCTGCCACTCCAACCAGGTGCCGCTGCGGGCCGCCGCCGCGGCCGCTCCGGCGGCCGCGCCCGCATGATCTCTCTGGTCCGCGGCGAGGTGGTGGTACGCCGCGCCGATCACGTCGTCGTCGAGGCCTCCGGCGTCGGCTACCGGCTCGCGGTGTCGGCCGAGACGTTGCGTCACGTCCCCGCCAGCGGCGAGGAGGTGACGCTGCACTCCCAGCTGATCCTGCGCGACGACGCGATCGCGCTCTACGGCTTTGCCAGCGAGGAGGAGCGCGACCTGTTCCTGCTGCTGATCGGCGTGCAATCGGTGGGCCCCAAGGTCGCGCTCGCGGTGCTCTCGGGCGGCTCGCCGCGGGCGCTGCTGGCGGCGATCGCGACCGGCGACGGCGCGCGCTTCCAGGCTGTGCCCGGGATCGGCAAGCGCACCGCGGAGCGGATCATCGTCGAGCTGCGCGACAAGGTCGCAGCCGATCCGCCGGGAGCCGAGATTGCGGTCGCGCGCGGCGACGATCCGCGGCTGCTCGCGCGCGAAGGCCTCGTCGGCCTCGGCTTCTCGCCTCAGGAGGTCGACGAGCTGCTCGCCGACGCCGAGGGTGAGACCGCCGAGGAACTGATCGCGTTCGCGCTGAGGAGCGCCCGCCGTTGAGCGCTCCCCGCATCCAGACGGCGGACCTCACGCCTGACGACTCGTTCGAGCAGTCGCTGCGACCTCGCCGGCTCGACGAGTTCGTCGGACAGG
>DASZZG010000092.1:0-7056 GCA_035543355.1 Solirubrobacteraceae bacterium
GTCTCACACAAGCAGGGGCCTGCAAGGCGCCGCCCAGATGCGCGCTGTGCGCCAGGGCACGTCTAGCGACTGTCCAGCGGCACGTACTCGCGGCCGCGCTCGCCCGCGTAGACCTGGCGGGGCCGCGCGATCTTCTGCTCAGGGTCCTGCACCATCTCGTGCCATTGCGCGATCCAGCCGCTGGTCCGCGGGATCGCGAAGAGCACCGGGAACATCGACACGGGCATCCCCAGCGCCTCATAGATCAACCCGGAGTAGAAGTCGACGTTGGGATAGAGCTTGCGCTTGACGAAGTACTCGTCCTCGAGCGCGATCTTCTCGAGCTCCAGCGCGATCTCCAGCAGCGGATTGGTTCCCGTCACCGCGAAGACGTCGTCGACCGCCTGCTTGATGATCTTCGCCCGCGGGTCGTAGTTCTTGTAGACGCGGTGCCCGAAGCCCATCAGGCGCTCGTCGCCCGCTTTGACGCCGGCGATGAAGTCGGGCACCGCGTCCTTGCTGCGCACGCGCTTGAGCATCTTCAGCACCGCCTCGTTCGCGCCCCCGTGCAAGGGCCCGTAGAGCGCCGCAACCCCTGCCGCGACCGCTGAGTACGGATCCACCCTCGAGGAGCCGACCGCGCGCACCGCGCTGGTCGAGCAGTTCTGCTCGTGGTCGGCGTGGAGGATGAAGAGGATGTCGAGCGCGCGCGACAGTCGCTCGTCGGGCTCGTAGCGCAGCTCGGTCATCTTGTAGAGCATCGAGAGGAAGTTGCCCGGGTAGTCGAGGTCGTTGTCGGGATAGACGTAGGGTTGTCCGTTGGAGTGACGGAACGCGAACGCGGCCAGCGTCGGCATCTTCGCGATCAGCCGGATCGTCTGAAGCTGACGGCTCAGCTCGTCATCGATCTCTGAGGCATCCGGATAGAACGTCGAGAGCGCGCCCACCGAAGCGAGCAGCATCCCCATCGGATGGGCGTCGTAGCGGAAGCCCTGCATGAACGCCTTGATGTTCTCGTGCACGAACGTGTGGATCGTGATCTCGTAAGTCCATTCTTCGAGCTGGGCCTTGTTCGGCAGCTCGCCGTGGATCAGCAGATAGGCGACCTCGAGGTAGGTCGATTGCTCGGCCAGCACCTCGATCGGATAGCCGCGGTACTCGAGCACACCGGCCTCGCCGTCGAGGAAGGTGATCTCGCTCGTGCACGACGCGGTGTTGAGGAAGGCCGGGTCGTAGGACATCAGGCCGAAATCGTCGTCCGAGACCTTGATCTGGCGCAGGTCGGGAGCCTTGATCGTGCCGTTGCGAATCTCCAGCTCGTAGCCCTTGCCCGTGCGGTTGTCGACCACCGAGAGGCTGTCGCTGCGCTCGCTCATGTCAGCCCGTCACGCGCTCGCTCTGGGCGTCCGGCTCGCCCGCCCCGCCCTCGTAGCGGCTCTCGGTGGCAGACACCTGTCCCTGGTAGTGGCTGCCGAGCTGCGGATGCCCGTACGGCCGCAGCGCGGGCGCGTCGAGCGTCATGAACGACAGCTGGGCGATCGGCAGCCCCGGGTAGAGCTTGATCGGCACGCGCGTCAGGTTGGCCAGCTCGAGCGTCAGCGTTCCCTTCCAGCCGGGATCGCAGAAGCCCGCGGTCGCATGGACGATCAGGCCGAGGCGGCCGAGCGAGCTCTTCCCCTCGATCCGCGCCACGATGTCGTCCGGCAGCTCCACCCACTCCAGCGTGCGCCCGAGGCAGAACTCGCCGGGATGGATCACGAACGAGTCGTCGGGGTCGACGACGACCTCCTCCGTAAGGTTGGCCGGCGGCTCGCGCAGGTCGATCGACGCGGCGCGGTGGTTGTGAAAGACGCGAAACGAGTCGCCGAGGCGCAGGTCCACCGAGGCCGGCTGCACCAGCGACTCGTCCCACGGCTCGATCGAGATGTGACCGGCGCGTACCAGGCGCAGGATCGTGCCGTCGGAGAGAACCGATGTGGGGGAGGGTTCGGTCACCGATCAACCATCTCAGACAGTCTGCCAAGCATTGCGGCGTCGGACCGCCCTGGCACGTGGGTCAGCGGTGATGCGTGCGCCGGCGGGCGAAGGCGTGCGTGCGGACGCGTGGCGGCGGCGGTGGCGGCGCGCCGTGCGGCCCGCGCCGCGGCGGCCGCGGGAACCGGCTGCGACCCGCGGGAAGGTTTCGCGAGCCGCCATCGTCGTCGGCGCCTGCCGGCTCGGGACTCTGCCTCGCCGCCCACCACACGATGTAGAGCAGGCAGCCGATCGGGATCTTCAACAACACCATCAGATAGATGAAGGTCCAGGTCACCGCCGCCGATCCTACCCCGCTCCGTCGACCGCGAACAGGTGCCACTCTCCGGGGACCCCCTTGAGCGGGTGCACGCCGCGGTCGGCGAAGTCGATCCCCGAGCCGACCACGAGGTCCTTGACGGTGCTCGACACGAGGACTTCGTTGGCGCCGGCCGCGCCCATCACCCGCGCTCCGATGTGCACGGCCATTCCGCCGACGTCGTCGCCCATCAGCTCGCATTCACCCGCGTGGAGCCCCGTGCGCAGCTCGATCCCCAGCGGCGCGGTCGCTTCGCGGATCCGCGTGGCGCAGCGGATTCCGCGTGCCGGTCCGTCGAACGTCGCGAGAAAGCCGTCGCCGGTGCGCTTGACCTCGCGCCCGTCGAAGCGCTCCAGCTCGCGGCGGACCGCGACGTCGTGGGACTCCAGCAGCTCCCGCCAGCGCCGGTCGCCCATTTCCGAGGCGCGCTCGGTCGAGCCGACGATGTCGGTGAACATAACCGTCGCGAGCACTCGCTGCGTGCGTGTGCGCTCCTGCCGCGTGCCGGTGAGGAACTCCTCGATCTCGTCGGCGATCGCGTCCGAGTCGCCGGCGGCGATGAAGTTGTCCACGCCGTCCAGCTCGACCAAGCGGGCGCCGGGGATGTGCTCGGCGATGTAACGCGAGTGGAGCGGGTTCATGAACGGGTCGTCGCGCCTGTGCAGCACCAGCGTCGGCACGCGGATCATCGGCAGCACGTGGCGCACGTCGATCTCGGCCATCTTGTGCTGGAACTCGCGCACCGTGCCGGGCGTCACCGACAGCCGCTCGAGCTTGCCGAACCACTGCAGCACCCGCGGGTCGCCGGCCATGCTCGGCGCAGCCGCCGCGAGGCGGACGCCGGTCCCCCAGGAGTCGATCAGCAGGTCGGCGCTGTGCGTGCGTTCCTCGGGCTTCGGCGCCCAGTCGTAGTCGGGCGCCCAGAGCACGCGCGCGAACGCCGCGTAAAGGATCAGCGCCCCGGTCATCTCGGGGAACGTGGCGGCGAACAGCATCGCCATCGGCCCCGCCTCGAGCTGGGCGGCGACCGCCGCGCGCTGCGATCCCACGGCGGCCATCACCGCGCGGATGTCGTCCATCTCCTCTTCCAGCGTCGGCATTTCCACGGCGCGGTCCGACATCCCCGATCCGCGCCGGTCGAACGAGATCACGCGCGCGAACGACGCCAACCGCTCGAAGAAGCGGGCGATCACAGGCAGGTCGGCGAGGTGTTCCATCTGCGTGAAGCGGTTGGGCACCCAGACAAGGTCGAGCGGGCCGTCGCCGACCACCTGGTAGGCGATCGCCACGTCGCCGCTGTAGGCGTACTTGGTCTCAGGCTCCATCGCTCAACGAATCTTGCACGGTCGCGAGCCTCGGTGCCACGCCGGCCGGGTCAACGGTCAGGCGCGCAGCGCGATCGGCGCGTCGTCGAACGTCGTCATCCGCTTCAGCGCAACGACCCGCTCGGCGATCTCGTCCGCGCGCAGCCGCTGCACCCGTTCGGTGCCGAACTCCTCCACGTTGAAGGACGCCAGCGCGGTTCCGTAGGCCATCGCGCCGCGCATCAGCTCGTCGTCGATCTCGCGCTCGGAGTGGGCGGCCAGATAGCCGATGAACCCGCCGGCGAAGCAGTCGCCGGCCCCGGTCGGGTCGAGCACCTCCTCGAGCGGGTACGCGGGCAGCGCGAACAGGCCCTGCTCGCTGAACAGTGCCGCCCCGTAGGCGCCCTGCTTGGCGACGACGGCGCGCGGGCCCATGCCCATGACCTCGCGGGCGGCCGCCGCCAGGGTCGGGCGCCCCGTGAGCTGGCGCAGCTCGGAGTCGTTGATGATCACGCAGTCGACTCCGGCGATCGTGCGCACCAGCGAGTCGCGCGCGCTGTCGATCCACAGGTTCATCGAGTCGAGCGCGACGAAGCGCGCGCCGTCGCACTGCTCGCGCACCTCGCGCTGAAGGTCCGGCTGGATGTTCGCCAGGAACAGCAGGTCGGCAGCGCGCGATTCGGCCGACAGCTTGGGTGCGAAGTCGGCGAAGACGTTGAGCTGCGTGTCCAGCGTCTCGCGGTCGTTGAGATCGTCGGAGTAGCGGCCGGCCCAGAAGAACGTGCTTCCGCCGGCCACGTGCTCGATGTCGTCGCAATTGACTCCACGCGCGCGCAGCACGGCGTACTCCTCGTCGCCGAAGTCATCGCCCACAGGGCCGACGACGCGGACGTCGCCGAAGAACGAAGCCGCCAGCGCGAAGTGCACGGCGGAGCCTCCGAGCATCCGCTCGCGCGACCCGGCGGGCGCGCTCACGGAATCAAAGGCGATCGATCCGACGACTGTGACGGTCATGACCGCCGGAAGGGTAGTGCCACTAACCTCCGCCCGTGACCTCGTTTGCCGACCTCGGCCTATCGCAGCCCCAGCTCGAAGCGCTGCGCGACGTCGGCTATGAGACGCCGACTCCGATCCAGGTGCAGGCGATCCCGTCCCTGCTCGAGGGGCGCGACGTCGTCGGCCAGGCGCAGACGGGAACCGGCAAGACCGCAGCCTTCGGCTTGCCGATGATCGAGTACGTCGACCCGTCCGAGGACGAGATGCAGGCGCTGGTGCTGACGCCGACGCGCGAGCTGTGCATTCAGGTGACCCAGGCGCTGCGCGTCTATGGCTCGCGCAAGGGGGTCGACGTGGTAGCCGTTTTCGGCGGCGCGCCGATCCGCTCGCAGCAGGCGCAGCTGCGCGCCGGCGGGCAGATCGTGGTCGGCACGGTCGGGCGCGTGCGCGACCTGATCTCGCGCCGCTCGCTGACGCTGCACTCGTGCCGCTACCTGGTGCTCGACGAGGCCGACGAGATGCTCGACCTCGGCTTCCTCGAGGACGTCGAGAAGATCATCGCGCAGACGCCGGGCTCGCGTCAGACCGCGCTCTTCTCGGCGACGATGCCGCGCGAGATCCAGCGCCTCGCCCAGGCCTATCTGTACGACCCGGTCACGGTCAAGGTGGAAGCGGCGACGCTCACGATCGACACCGTCGAGCAGTTCGCGCTCGAGGTGAAGTCAGCCGACAAGGTCGCCGCGCTGGTGCGCGTGCTGGAGGCCGAGCGCCCGCGCCAGGCGATCGTCTTCGTGCGCACGAAGATCCGCTGCGACCAGCTCTTTCGCACGCTGCGCGACCGCGGGATGGACGTCAAGGCGCTGCACGGCGACATGAGCCAGGGATCGCGCGACGGCGTGATGATCGCCTTCAAGGACGGCCGCCTGAACATTCTCGTGGCGACCGACGTCGCGGCGCGTGGACTCGACATCTCGGCGGTCACTCACGTGATCAACTACGACATCCCGACCTCGCCCGATCCCTACGTACATCGCATCGGACGCACCGGGCGGGTGGGGCGCTCGGGTAGGGCGATCACGCTGGTCGAGCCCCGGCAACGGCGTGAGCTGGAGGCGATCGAGCGCAACGCGAAGACCAAGATCGCACCGTGGACCGAGGGGGCGCACGTCGCCCCCGTGCCCGTCCGCGAGCGCCCCCGCCGCCACTCCAAGCCCCAGTTGACGCGCAACGGCGGTGAGCCGTACGCCAAGCTGATCGTCGCCGGCGGGCGCGCCGCCGGCCTCGAGGTGGCCGACCTCGTGTCGGCGATCACGCGCGCCGCCGGGCTCGACGGCGAGTCGGTGCGCGACGTGCGCGTGCTCGAGCGCTTCGCCTTTGTAGAGGTCCCCGAGTCCGCGCTCGAGCACGTGCTCGAGACCGTCAACGGGACCAGCGTGAGGGGCGGCGCTCCGCTGCGCCTCGAGCGCGCACGCGGGTGACGACCACCAACGAGGAGGAACCGATTTCCACTGCGACGATGCACACCAGCGAGGGCGCGATCACACTCGAGCTGTTCGACGAGGCGGCGCCCAAGACAGTCGAGAACTTCCGCAAGCTCGCCGCCGACGGCTTCTACGACGGCGTGATCTTTCACCGCATCATCCCCGACTTCATGATCCAGGGCGGCTGCCCGCAAGGCACCGGAACTGGCGGCCCCGGGTACAGCTTCGAGGACGAGATCTCGGAGCACAAGATCGTCCGCGGCGCGCTGGCGATGGCAAACTCCGGACCCGACAGCAACGGATCGCAGTTCTTCCTCGTCACCGCCGACGCCTGCCCGTGGCTCGATGGCAAGCACACGGTCTTCGGCAAGATCACCGGCGGGACCGAGGTCGTCGACGCGCTCGAGCGCCTGCCGACGGGGTCGGGAGATCGTCCCGTCGACCCGCCGACGATCGACCGGATCGAGCTGGGTTAGATGACGACGTTGCGCGTTCGCTCACGCTGAGCGCGCAGGCGCGCTCTTTCGCTAGCCTCTCCCTGTTCGCAGCTCAGCTGAGGGAGAAGAGAGATGGCCACCGTCGAGCAGTCCGCCTCCGCCACCAACGGCGCATCAGCGACCGGAATCAAAGTCGAGAACCCGGCCACCGGGGACGTCATCGCGACGGTTCCCAACACTTCGGCCGTCGAGGTCGCGGCCATCGTCGAGCGCGCTCGGGCCGCGCAGCCCGAGTGGCAGGCGATCGGCTTCGATGGACGGGCGCTGGTATTCAAGCGTGCGCAGAAGTGGATCTTCGACAACGCCGACCGGATCATCGAGACGATCGTCTCGGAGACCGGCAAGACCCACGAGGACGCGCAGCTGGCCGAGATCGGCTACGCCGGCGCGGCCTTCGGCTTCTGGGCGAAGAACGCCCCGTCCTACCTCGCCGACGAGCGTGTCCGCTCCTCGAACCCGATCGTCTT
>DASZZG010000093.1:0-8110 GCA_035543355.1 Solirubrobacteraceae bacterium
AATCACGAGGCCGTCGGCTGCGTGCGTATCGACAGCGACGTTTGGACGGCGCGCGCACTCGACGACGACGTCGTCTTCGAGGTGGGTGCTCATGTGCAGGTGGTCGACATCCGGGGCGCCACGGCGCTCGTTTCCGAGTAGGGGAGATCGATATGGCAGGTCTGATTCTGGGGTTGGTCGTGGCGGTTTTCGTGCTGATCGTGTTCGCTCGCACCGTTCGCATCGTGCCCCAGGCGCGCGCGGGCATCATCGAGCGACTCGGTCGCTACAACCGCACGCTGACCCCCGGGCTGGCGCTCGTCGTGCCGTTCGTCGATCGGCTCAAGCCATTGATCGACCTGCGCGAGCAGGTCGTCTCGTTCGCCCCTCAGCCGGTGATCACAGAGGACAACCTGGTCGTCCAGATCGACACCGTGCTGTATTTCACGATCACCGACGCCAAGTCGGTCACCTACGAGGTCGCCAATCCGCTGCAGGCGATCGAGCAGTTGACGGTCACGACCCTGCGCAACGTGATCGGCGGCATGACGCTCGAGCAGACGCTCACCTCGCGCGACTCGGTCAACTCGCAGCTGCGCGTCGTGCTCGACGAGGCGACCGGAAGGTGGGGCATCAGGATCAATCGCGTCGAGCTGAAGTCGGTCGACCCTCCGGGAACGATCCAGGAGGCGATGGAGAAGCAGATGCGCGCCGAACGCGACCGCCGCGCCGCGATCCTCACGGCGGAGGGAGTCAAGCAGTCGGCGATCCTCACGGCGGAGGGTGAGAAGCAGTCGGCGGTGCTCAAGGCCGAAGGCGCCAAGCAGTCGGCGATCCTGCGCTCCGAAGGCGAGGCCAAGGCGATCGCGACCGTGTTCGCGGCGATCCATGACGGCAGGCCCGATCCCGAATTGCTCTCCTACCAGTATCTGCAGATGCTGCCGCGGCTCGCGCAGGGCGACGCCAACAAGGTGTTCGTGATCCCGTCGGAGTTCTCCAAGGCATTCGGCGGGCTCCAAGGCCTGCAAGCCCGCGAGTAGCTCGCCCCGACACCGCAGCCAGCACGTAGCCTGAGCGGAGTGTTCGACACTCTCTCCCAGAAGCTGCAGGCGGCGCTGACGGACGTCCGCGGACGCGGCGCCCTGACCGAGGACGACGTCAACAGCGCGCTGCGCGAGATTCGTCTGGCGTTGCTCGAGGCCGATGTCAACCTCGCCGTCGTCAAGCAGTTGAGCGCCGCGTTGAAGGAGCGCTGCCTCGACGCCGCCGTGCTGCGCCAGCTCGATCCCGGACAGCAGGTGACGAAGATCGTCAACGAGGAGCTGGCCGCCCTGATGGGGGGAGCCTCGCGCGAGCTGTCGCTGTCCGGGCGCAAGCCGACCGTCGTCCTGCTCGCGGGCCTGCAGGGGTCGGGCAAGACGACCGCGGCGGCCAAGCTGGCGCGGCTGCTGCGCAAGGACAAGGGGCTCTCGGTCGCGCTGGCAGCATGCGACACGCGCCGGCCGGCCGCGATCGAGCAGTTGGTCAAGCTGGGCGCCGAGGCCGGCGCGGCGGTGTACGAGCGGGGCAGCGAGGTCGATCCGGTCGAGATCGCCGAGTGGTCCGTCCAGCGCGCACGCGAGGACGGCCAGGACGTGCTGATCGTCGACAGCTCGGGCCGGATGCATGTCGACGACGAGTTGATGGACGAGTTGGCGCGGATCAAACGGGCAATCAAGCCGCACGACGTGCTGCTCGTCGTCGACGCGATGACGGGTCAGGACGCGGTCAACGTGGCCGAGCAGTTCTCCGAGCGAGTCGGTTTCGACGGCGTCGTGATGTCAAAGCTCGACGGCGACGCCCGCGGTGGCGCGGCGCTGTCGGTCAAGGCCGTAACGGGCGCGCCGATCCTCTATGCGTCGCTGGGCGAAAAGCTCGATCAGTTCGAGCGCTTCCATCCCGATCGCATGGCACAGCGGATCCTCGGAATGGGCGACGTGCTGTCGTTCATCGAAAAGGCCGAGCGCGAGGTCGACCAGGACCAGGCGCGCGAGCTCGAGCGCAAGCTGCGTCGCGCCGAGTTCACGCTCGAGGACTTCCTCGACCAGCTGCGTCAGGTGCGCCGCATGGGCCCGCTGGGTTCGCTGCTCGGGATGCTGCCGGGGATGGGCGGGATGTCCAACGTCAAGGTCGATGAGCGCGAGCTGGACAGGGTGGAGGCGATCGTCCTGTCGATGACGCCGGAGGAGCGGCGCCGTCCCGAGCTGATCAAGGGCTCGCGGCGTCTGCGGATCGCGCGCGGTTCGGGGACCAATGTCCAGGCCGTGAACTCGCTGGTCAAGCAGTTCGCGCAGATGCGTAAGCTGATGAAAGGCATCGGGCAGGGCCGCATGCCCGACCTTGGGGCGCTGATGCGTCCCGGCCGCTAACCTGCTCGGACTCCTATGTCGGTACGAATGAGACTCACCCGCATCGGCGGGCGCAAGGACCCAGTCTGGAGGGTCGTCGTCGCCGACCAGCGCTCCCCGCGCGACGGGCGCGTGATCGAGACCATCGGTCAGTACAACGCCCAGACGGACCCCTCGACGATCACGATCGACGACGAGCGCGTGCGCCACTGGCTCGCGCGTGGTGTGCAGCCGACCGACAGCGTACGCCGGCTGCTGCGCACGAAGGGCTTCAAGCTCGGCCCGCGGGTCTAGTCCGCCGGGCCGATGGAGGAGGAGCAGGGCAGCCCCGAGCCGACGGCTTCGCAGGAGCTGCTCGAATACCTGGCGTGCGGGCTGGTGGATGATCCGGACGCCGTGCGCGTAGTGCCCTTCCAGGAGAACGACGGCACGATCGTGCTCGAGCTGACCGTCGGCCCCGGCGACTACGGCAAGGTGATCGGGCGCGGCGGCCGTACCGCCCACGCGCTGCGCATGCTCGCCAAGGCCGCGGCCGTTCCGGACAACATTCGTGTGATGGTGGACATCGTCGACTGAGTCCGATCGCCGGTGCGCTCGCGCGGCGGCAGCAATGCACGATGATTTGCGGCGATGGATGGATCTACGGAGCGCGAGCCCGCAGCTTTGGATAGCCGCCTGGTCGTCGGGGTGGTGGGCCGGCCGCATGGGCTCGACGGGTCGTTTCACGTCCGCACGCCCAGGGGGGAGCTGCCCGAGGTGGGAGGCATCGTCTCGGTTGAAGATCGCGAGCTTCGAGTTGTGCGTCGTGCGGGAACGATGGAGCGCCCGATACTGCGCCTGGAGGGCCACGATGGACGCGATGCCGCCGATGCCCTGCGTGGCGCTGAGCTCTCGATCGAGATCGAGGCGGCGCCGACGCTGGGGGAGCAGGAGTGGTGGGCGCGGGACCTCATCGGATGCCTGGTCGCCGATGGCGAGCGGCCGGTGGGGGATGTCCGTGCGCTGCTCGCGCTGCCCTCCTGCGAAGCGCTCGAGGTGCTGCGCTCAGACGGCAGCGCGCTGCTCGTCCCGCTCGTTTCGGACGCGGTGCGCGAGGTCGACGTCGAGGGCCGCCGGATCGACATCGACCTCCGGTTCCTGGGGGAGGAGTAGATGCAGATCGACGTATTCACGCTGTTCCCCGACAGCTTCGATTGGTTCGCCGGTCAGCGCCATGTCCGCAACGCGCTCGCCCGGGGGCATCGGATCGAGTGCGTTTCCTATCGTGACTTCACTCCGCTCAGCGGCGGTCAGGTCGATGATCAGCCGTTCGGTGGGGGCGCTGGAATGGTGCTGCGTGTGGACGTGGTCGACGCGGCGCTGCGCGCGCGCTACGGCCGTGATCCGGTCGAGTTGCGCCAGCAACGCCGCGTGATCGCGCTGACCGCCGCGGGCCGCGTGCTCGACGAGCGCCTCGTCTCCGAGCTTGCGCAGGAGCCGTCGCTGACGTTGCTGTGCGGCCGCTACGAGGGTTTTGACGAGCGCGTCGTCGAGCACCTCTCGACCGAGGCTCTGTCGATCGGTCGCTACGTGCTCTCGGGCGGCGAGCTCGCCGCGATGGTGATCTGCGACGCGGTCTTGCGCAAGCTGCCGGGGTCGCTTGGCGACGAGCGTTCGGTGGTCGAGGAGTCGTTCTCGGCGGCGCTCGGCGGCGCGCCCGAGTATCCGCACTACACGCGTCCGGCGGACTACCGAGGCTGGCGCGTTCCTGACGTGCTCCTCTCGGGCCACCATGAGCGCGTCCGTGCATGGCGGGCCGAGCAGAGCATCAGGCGCGCTGACGCCTCCGGTGAATCGCTACCATAGGCGCCCGCTTCGGCCCCTCTGCAGGCTCGCGCTGCGTGGCCGCGCGAGCGGTCAGTTCTCATGAGCACCATCATCGACAGCCTCGAGCGCGCTCAGCTGCGCCGAATTCCAGCGTTCTCGCCGGGCGATCGCGTGCGCGTGCACTTCCAGGTCATCGAGGGGACGCGGCGCCGCACCCAGGTCTTCGAGGGCATCGTGCTCAAGCGCCAGGGCCACGGCGTGCGTGAGACCTTCACAGTTCGCAAGCAGTCCTTCGGCGTGGGTGTGGAGCGCACGTTCCCGGTGCACTCGCCGAAGATCGAGCGGATCGAGCTCGCTGCTCGTGGCGACGTGCGACGGGCGAAGCTGTACTACCTGCGAGGCCGCGTCGGCAAGCGTGCAAGGGTGCGCGAGCGGCGCGACTACGCGGCCGCGGAGCTGATCGAAGCAGGTCTGCTGCACGAGCCGGCCCCCGCGGCCGGGGACATGCCCGCGGAGGACGCCGAGATACCGGAGCTGGAAGCGGATTCTCTGGAGGCCGGAGGAGCGGCGGAGCCCGACGCCGCCGAGACGGCGGCTTCCGTGGAGGCTGACGCAGCGGCAGAGCCCGACGCCTCGGCAGAGCCTGGCGCCGCCGCATCGCCCGAACCTGAGCCCGAAGCGCCCCAGTCGGCGTGAGCCGACTGCGCAAGCCCCGCTCCGGCTCGCTGCTGGAGCTGGTCGTCATCGTCGTAGTTGCACTGGGGCTGGCGCTGGCGATCCAGGCGTTGCTCGTCAAGCCCTACCGCATTCCGAGCCCGTCGATGTTTCCCACGCTTCACGTCGGCCAGCGGGTGCTGGTGAATCGCATCGGCGCGCGCTTCAACGATCCGTCGATCGGCGACATCGTCGTGTTTCACCCGCCCAGGGGCGCGGAGTCGAACCAGTGCGGCGTCGCGCACACGCCCACCCAGCCGTGTCCACAACCGACTCCCCAGCGGTCGGCGCAGAACTTCATCAAGCGGGTGGTCGCCGGGCCGGGCGACACGATCGCGATCAACGGCGGTCGCGTCACCCGCAACGGCAAGCCTCAGGCTGACAAGTTCACGGCTCCATGTCACCCCGCCGATCCGTCGGAGCGCTGCGACTTCCACACCGCGATCAGGGTTCCGCCCGGCCACTGGTTCATGATGGGCGACAATCGTGGCGCTTCCGACGACAGCCGGTTCTGGGGACCGGTCCCAAAGAAGTGGATCATCGGAGGAGCGTTCGCGACCTACTGGCCGCCCGACCGAATCGGCTTCCTCTAGTCAACGGTCCCGTGCGGCCGCCTCGCGGCGGGCGCGCGGCCGGCGCCTCTTCGCCTTCGACCGCGCCCAGGGCGCCCGCTTTGTCGCCGGCGCCGACGAGGCGGGACGTGGCTCGCTCGCAGGGCCGCTGGTCGCCGCCGCGGTGCTGTTCGACTACGAGCGGATAACACCCTCGATCGTCCGCTCGCTGCGCGCGCTCAACGATTCGAAGCAACACACGGCCGAGGGTCGCGAGGAGCTCTACCCGCTGGTCCTGCGGGCGGCCTCGCGCGTCGCGGTCGTATCGCGCTGCGTACGTGGGATCGACGCCAACGGCCTGCACCGGACCAACCTCGCGGCGCTGCGCGATGCGCTGGCTCGGGTCGCCTGCGAGCGCTGCCTCTGCCTCTCCGATGGCTTTCCGGTCCCATCGATCGGCCACGATCAGCGCGCCGTGATCGACGGTGACGCGACCAGCGCCGCAATCGCCGCCGCGTCGATCCTGGCCAAGGTCACGCGCGACCGCTACATGCGGCGCGCCGACGCGCTGCACCCCGGCTGGCGCTTCGCGGAGCACGTCGGCTACTCGACCCCCGAGCACCGCGCGGCGATCGAGGCGCGCGGCGTCTCGCCGTTGCACCGGATGTCGTTTCAGTCGATCGCCTACCAGCAGCTGGCTCTCCAGAGCGCCTAGAAGCGACCCGGCCGCGTCAGAACGCGCCCTCGAGGTGCTCGATCGCCGCGAGGCGACCGCGGCCGTCGATGCTGACGCCGAGCGCGTCGAACCGCAGCTCGGCTACATGGGGGCGAGCCTTTTGCTCGACCAGCCACGCGGCCGCCATCCGCCGAACCTGCCGCTGCTTGCCATGTCGAAGTGACTCGAACGGCGTCCCGCGGCCGACCCGCCGCGTCTTGACCTCGCAGAAGACGAGTGTTTCCCCGCACAGCGCGATCACGTCGAGCTCTCCCCAGCGCGTGCGGTGATTGCGCGCGACGATCGCATAGCCCAGTCGCCGCAGGTGCTCGCAGGCCAGCTCCTCGCCGAGCCGGCCGAGGTGGTGACGCGGGTCGGCCGGCATGCCGCCGACACTAGGCCGGGGGGTGTGACGGCGGGCACGTCAACGCAAACGAAAGTGCGCCCGCGCCGCTAGAGAAATCCCACCCGGTCGAGCGGCGAGTAACGCGCGTACGCGACCGCGATGATCCACCTCTTTGGCACGGGCCCCCAAAAACGGCTGTCGTTCGAGGCGGCGCGGTTGTCGCCCAATACGAACCAGTGTCCGGCCGGAACGGTGATCGGCTTCGGGAAATCGCACAATCCCTCCCCGCTGGCGGGCTGGCACGGGGTGGCGAACTCCTCCGTCTGTGGCTTGCCGTTGCGAATCACGTGGCCGTGTTCGAGCGCGATCGTGTCGCCGGGCCCGGCCACGATGCGCTTGATGAATTTCTGCGTCGAGCGCTGCGGCGTCGGGCGCGGGCACAGTTCAGTGGTGGCTCGCGCGACACCGCACTCGTTGGTCTCCGCGCCCCGCGGCGGGTGAAACACGACGATGTCGCCGCGCGCCGGATCGGCGAATCGGCTCGTCAGGACCCTGTCCCCGACGTGAAGCGTGGGATACATCGACCCGCTCGGAAAGCGATAGGGAGGCCCGATCCCGATGAACAGCAGTGCGGCCGCGATCGCGGGCAGCGTCGCCCCGAGTACCACGATCAGCCCGCCCGTCGCTCCTCCGCCGCGAACGATGACGATGACGCCCATCACGACCGCCGCGATCCCGAGCGGCCAGATGACGAAGGCGAGGCCGGCGAGGACGAACCCGGCGATGACGAGTCCACGGCCGGCGGTTGGAGGGGAGGGGCCGCTCTGCGACACGATGGCGCAGCTTAAGTCGCAAACCGACGCAGTGTGATCGTCCCGGCCCGCCTAGCGTCACGGGGGTGCTTGCGCGCGTCGCCACATTCGCGATCGAAGGGCTCGACCCGCGCCCCGTATCGGTTGAGGTCGACATCCGGCCAGGCCTGCCGGCGTTCACGGTAGTCGGGCTCGCCGATGCGGCCGTGCGTGAGGCGCGCGAGCGCGTGCGCGCGGCCGTGCTCAACTCGGGTTTCGAGTTTCCCCTGCGACGGATCACAGCCAATCTGGCGCCCGCCCATCTGCGCAAGATCGGTCCGGGATTCGATCTCGCCCTGGCGACGGCGGTGCTCGCGGCGAGCGGCCAGGTGCCGTGCGCGGCGGTTGCCGAGTGGGCGATCTTCGGCGAGCTGTCGCTGGGTGGCGAGCTCCGCGGCTGTCGCGGTGCGCTTGCCGTGGCGGAGGGCGCCCGGCAGTCGGGACTGAGAGGGCTGATCCTTCCCCGCGAGCACGCCGCGGAGGCCGCGCTCGTCGACGGCGTCGAGATTGCCGCTGTCGAGTCGCTGAGAGAGGTGTTCGACTTCCTGACGGGTCGCACCGCTGCACGTATCCCCGAGCGCCCCGGGGCGGGAGCCCGCCGACGACCCCGATCTCGCGGACGTGCGCGGCCAGGGAACCGTCATTCCGGCGCTCGCGATCGCCGCCGCCGGGGGGCACAACCTGCTACTCGAGGGGCCGCCCGGTACGGGAAAGACGATGCTCGCTCGCCGGCTGCCCTCGATCATGCCGCCGCCAACGCG